>NZ_DAISHT010000072.1:14410-16628 GCF_036822375.1 Pseudoxanthobacter sp.
GTGGCCGCCGGTTTGGCCCTGGTGGTGGCGGCCTTGCGCTTCGGCTTCTCAGCGGCGGCTTCGCCTTCGGCCGGTTCGGCGGCCTTCTTCGTCCGCGTGGCGGCGGTCTTCGTGGTCTTCGGGGCGGCCTTTGCCTTCTTCACCGGCTCCTTGCCGGCCTTGGCATCGACGAGCGTGGCAGCCTCCTCGGCCGTCAGCGCGGCCGGGTCGCTGCCCTTCGGCAGCGTGGCGTTGACCTTGCCCCAGCTCACATAGGGGCCGTAGCGGCCGTCGCGCACCACCATGGCGCCGCCGCGGGTGGGGTGGTCGCCCAGCGCCCGGCCCGGGGCCGCCGCGCCGCGGCCGCGCCCGCCTTTTTCCTTCTTTTCCGCCAGCAGCGTCACGGCGCGGTTGATGCCGACGGTGAACACGTCCTCCACCGAAGGCAGGTTGGCATAGACCCCGGCATTGTTGATGAACGGACCGAAGCGGCCGATGCCGGCCGTGATCATCTCGCCGTTCTCGGGGTTGATGCCGACCTCGCGGGGCAGGTGCAGCAGGTCGAGGGCGCGTTCCAGCGTGAGGCTGCCCGCCTCCCAGCCCTTGGGGATGGAGGAGCGCCGCGGCTTCTCGCCCTCGCCGAGCTGCACATAGATGCCGAAGCGGCCGGAGCGCAGCGACACTTCCAGCCCGCTTTCCGGGTCGGTGCCAAGCACCTTCGGCCCGTCGCCCTCGATGGCCTTGTCGCCTTCGCCGGCCTTGGCGATCTGCCGGGTATAGCGGCACTCCGGATAGTTGGAGCAGCCGATGAAGGAGCCGAACTTGCCCATCTTCAGCGACAGCCGCCCGTTGCCGCAGCTCGGGCAGGCGCGCGGATCGCCGCCATCTTCCCGCGCCGGGAAGATGTGGGGGCCGAGCACGTCGTTCAGGGCATCGAGAACCTGCGACACGCGCAGATCCTTGACGTCTTCGACATTGTGCGAAAAATCGTTCCAGAAGCGGCGCAGCACCTCGCGCCAGTCAATTTCGCCGGCCGAGACCTGATCGAGCTGCTCTTCAAGGCTGGCCGTGAAGTCATACTGCACATAGCGCGTGAAGAACGACGACAGGAAGGCCGTCACCAGCCGGCCCTTGTCTTCCGGCACCAGCCGCTTCTTCTCAAGGCGCACATATTCGCGGTCGCGCAGCACGCTGAGTGTGGCGGAATAGGTGGAAGGCCGGCCGATGCCGAGCTCTTCCATCTTCTTGATGAGCGAGGCTTCCGTATAGCGCGGCGGCGGCTCGGTGAAATGCTGGGTGGTGTTCACGTCGCGGCGCGTCAGCGCCTCGCCCTCGCTCATCGGCGGCAGGCGGCGGTTCTCTTCGTCGTCGTCATCGTCGCGGCCTTCCTGATAGAGCGTCAGGAAGCCGTCGAAGCGCACGACGGAGCCGGTGGCGCGCACCTCCGCCTGCCGGGCACCGGCATCGGCGAGGATATCGACGGTGGTGCGCTCGATTTCGGCCGATTCCATCTGGCTGGCGACGGTGCGCTTCCAGATCAGGTCATAGAGTTTGGCCTGTTCGGCATCGAGCAGGCGGGAGACGTCGGCGGGATGGCGCGAGACATCGGTGGGGCGGATGGCCTCGTGGGCCTCCTGCGCGTTCTTGGCCTTGACGGTGTACTTGCGCGGCACCTGCGGCAGGTAGCGCCCGCCGTGGCGGCGGTCGATCTCCTTGCGGATGGAGGCAATCGCCTCCGGTGCCACGTCCACGCCGTCGGTTCGCATATAGGTGATGAGACCCACGGTCTCGCCGCCGATATCGATACCTTCGTAAAGGCGCTGGGCGATCTGCATGGTGCGCGCCGGCGGCAGGCCCAGCTTGCGCGATGCCTCCTGCTGCAGCGTGGAGGTGGTGAAGGGCGGGTAGGGGTGGCGGCGGGTCGGCCGCGATTCCACGCTCTTCACCGAGAAGCGGGCGGCACCCAGCACCTCGGCGACGGCGCGGGCCTCCCCGGCCGACTTCACATCGAGCCGGCCCATCTTGCGGCCGTCGAGGGTCAGCAGCCGGGCCTCGAACACATCGTTGCGCGGGGTGGCGAGGTGGACGAGGATCGACCAGTATTCCTGGGTGACGAAGGTCTCGATCTCAAGCTCGCGGTCGCACACGAGGCGCAGCGCCACCGACTGCACGCGGCCGGCCGAACGCGCGCCCGGCAGCTTGCGCCACAGCACCGGCGACAGCGTGAAGCCCACCAGAT
>NZ_DAISHT010000073.1:0-11471 GCF_036822375.1 Pseudoxanthobacter sp.
GGGCAACCAGTCGCTGTTCATGCGCCGCGACGAGGTGGAGGCGGCGTGGAGCTGGATCGACCCGATCCTTGCGGCCTGGAAGGCCCACAACGTGATGCCGAAGGGCTACACCTCCGGCACATGGGGCCCCTCGGCCTCCGTGGCGCTCATCGAGCGCGACGGCCGCACCTGGCACGACGACGACAACTGAGACCGCCCGGCGCACCCCGCCTTCGCGGGAAGCGCGCCGGCGCGCTTCCCGGCTGTTCATGCCAGTTGTTCATGCCGGCTGTTCATGCCGTCCGTCCGTCCCGAAGGCACGCCTTGGCAGCGCTTCCATGCCGGCCTATGATTTAAGAACAGGTCTGAACGCGACCGCCGTTTGAGGGAGGCCATCCGTGGCAGTGGAGTTCCGGCGTCTGGCCGATGGCGAGGCCCTTGCCGAAGCGCTGGCGGGCGACGTTGCCGCCGCGCTCAGCCGCGCGGTCGCCACGCGCGGCACGGCGGCGCTGGCCGTTTCCGGCGGCCGCACGCCGGCGCGTTTCTTCGCCGCGCTGTCGGCACGGCCGCTGCCATGGGACCGCATCGTCGTCACGCTGGTCGACGAGCGCTGGGTGGACGAGACCTCGCCGCGCTCCAACGCCGCGCTGGTGCGGGCAAACCTGCTGACCGGCCCGGCGGCGGCCGCCCGTTTCGTGCCGCTCTGGAACGGAGCACCGGACCCGGCCGCCGGCCTTGCCGCGCTGGAGGCCACCGTTGCCGGCCTGCCGCAACCGTTCGCCGCCGTCGTTCTCGGCATGGGCGACGACGGCCACACCGCCTCGTTCTTTCCCGGCGGCGACCATCTCGCCGCAGCGCTCGACCCGGACGGCCCGGCGCGGGTGATCGCCATGGCCGCGCCGGGTGCCGGCGAACCGCGCGTCACCTTCACCCTGCCCGCCCTGCTGGCAACCGACCTGCTCGCCATCCACATCGAAGGCGCCGGCAAGGCCGCGGTGCTGGCGGAAGCCGGGCGGGACGGGCCGGCGGCCGACATGCCGGTGCGGGCCGTGCTGCGGCAGGCCGTTGCACCGGTCGCCATTTACTGGTGCCCGTAAGTCCGGGCGCCTTCTGCCGGCAGCGTGCGGCTGCCGGCCTCAGCTTCTGCGCCGCCTGCGCCCCGCGGGCGGCACGAAACAGCAAACCGGGCCTGCCCTGCGCAGCCCCGGACGACAGTCAGGGAGGGGAGCATGACGCTGACCGGCCGGAAATCGCTCCACGAACGCATCGGCGAAGTGACGGAGCGCATCGCCAGACGCAGCCACGACGGACGCGCCCGCTATCTGGAGCGCGTGGAGCGGGCGGCCAGCGCCGGACCGAAGCGCGACCGGCTCGGCTGCGCCAATCTGGCCCACGGCTTTGCCGGGTGCAGCAGCGTGCACGACAAGGCGCTGCTGCGCGAGGGCGTGGTGCCCAACCTCGCCATCGTCACCGCCTATAACGACATGCTCTCCGCCCACCAGCCCTACGAGCATTATCCGGCGATGATCCGCGCGGCCGCGCGCGAGGCCGGCGCGGTGGCGCAGGTGGCCGGCGGCGTGCCGGCGATGTGCGATGGCGTGACCCAGGGCGAAGCCGGCATGGAGCTTTCGCTGTTCTCACGCGATGTCATCGCGCTCGGCACGGCGGTGGCGCTGTCGCACCAGATGTTCGATGCCGCGGTCTATCTCGGCATCTGCGACAAGATCGTGCCGGGGCTGGTCATCGGCGCGCTGTCGTTCGGCCACCTGCCGGCGGTGTTCGTGCCCTCCGGGCCGATGACCTCCGGGCTGCCCAACGACGAGAAATCGCGCATCCGCCAGCTCTATGCCGAGGGCAAGGTCGATCGCGCGGCGCTGCTGGAGGCCGAGGCGAAATCCTATCACGGCGCCGGCACCTGCACGTTCTACGGCACCGCGAACTCCAATCAGATGCTGATGGAGATCATGGGGCTGCACCTGCCGGGGGCCTCGTTCGTCAACCCCGACACGCCGCTGCGCGACGAGCTGACCCGCGAGGCGACCCGCCGGGCGCTGGCGCTGACGGCGCTGGGCAACGAATTCACCCCCATCGGCCGGCTGTTCGACGAAAAGGTGGTGGTGAACGGCGTGGTGGGCCTGCACGCCACCGGCGGTTCCACCAACCACACCATCCACCTCATCGCCATGGCCGCGGCCGCCGGCATCACGCTGACGTGGGAGGACTTTTCCGACCTCGCCGAGGTGGTGCCGCTGATGACGCGCATCTATCCCAACGGCAAGGCGGACGTGAACCACTTCCAGGCCGCCGGCGGCATGGGCTTCCTCATCCGCGAGCTGCTGAGCGAGGGCATCCTGCACCGCGATGTGAAGACGGTGTGGGGCAACGGGCTCGATGCCTATGTGCAGGAACCGCACCTCTCCGCCGAAGGCAGCCTGAGCTGGCAGCCGGCCGAGGCGGAGAGCGGCGACGAGAGCGTTCTGCGCCCGGTGACCAACCCGTTCCTGACAACCGGCGGCCTGCGCGTGCTCGACGGCCCCATCGGCCACGCCGTCATCAAGACCTCGGCGGTGGCGCCCGAGCGCCACATCATCGAGGCGCCGGCGCGGGTGTTCCACTCGCAGGAAGAGCTGCAGAAGGCGTTCCGCGCCGGCAGCCTGACCGGCGATTTCGTTGCCGTGGTGCGCTTTCAGGGCCCGCAGGCCAACGGCATGCCCGAGCTGCACAAGCTGATGCCGCCGCTGGGCGTGTTGCAGGACCGCGGCCAGAAAGTGGCGCTCGTCACCGACGGACGGCTTTCGGGGGCCTCCGGCAAGGTGCCGGCGGCCATCCACGTCACGCCGGAAGCGGCCGTCGGCGGGCCCATCGCCCTTGTCCGCGACGGCGACCTCATCCGCGTCGACGCGGTGGCCGGCCGGCTCGACGTGCTGGTCGACGAGCGCGAATGGGCGGCCCGCCAGCCGGCCACCGCCGATCTTTCCGGCTCGGCCGCCGGCATCGGCCGCGAACTGTTTATGCCGTTCCGGGCCAGCGTCGGCCCGGCGGACAAAGGTGCCACGATCTTCTCAGGACTTGCAGCATGACCCGTCCCCCCGCCACCAACAATTCCAGCCTCGAAGGCGTGCTGACGCTGGCGCCGGTCGTGCCGGTGCTGATCATCGACGACGTCGCCACCGCCGTGCCGCTGGCCCGCGCGCTGGTCGCCGGTGGCATCCGGGCGCTGGAAATCACGCTCCGCACGCCGCTGGCGCTGGAGGCCGCGCGCGTCATCGGGCAGGAGGTGGAAGGCGCCATCATCGGCATCGGCACCGTGCTGACGCCGGCCCAGCTTGAGGCCTGCGACCGCGTCGGCGCAAAGTTCGCGGTGTCGCCGGGCACCACCAGCCTGCTGCTGGACGCGGCGGAGGATGCGGCGGTGAAGCTGCTGCCCGGCTCCCGCTCACCGTCGGAATCGATGATGCTGCTGGAGCGCGGCTATGTGTTCCAGAAGTTCTTCCCGGCGGAAGCCTCCGGCGGCGCGGCCTATGTGGGGGCGCTCGCCTCGCCGCTGCCGGATATCCGCTTCTGCCCGACCGGCGGCGTGACCCCGGCCAAGGCAAAGGACTACCTGAAGCTGAAGAACGTCATCTGCGTCGGCGGTTCATGGCTGACGCCGAAGGACGCGATGGCAAACGGCGACTGGGCGGCCATCACCGCCCTCGCCGCGGAGGCTGCCGCCCTGCGCGGCTGACGCAAACGCACATCATGCCCGTTTCGGGCCTGCCCGGTTGGGGCGCCGCGCCGGTTCGCCGGCCGGCGCCCCTTGCATTTTACGGGGCCCGCCATTTCTTCAGCGCCGCCATTTTTGCAGGGCGGATAGGGCCAGCGCCGGCGATTCCGCCCGAACAGGATGCATTTGCCCCTGATGCAGGCTGAAAAGCGAATGGCGGAATGACAATTGAATGACTTCAAGGGCATCATTTGCCCAATCGGGATGCATCATTTGCATATCTGCGCTGCAATCTGACCTGCTTGTCGGAGATCCGCCGATATGAGACAAGATCGTCAGTTGGTTGATCTCGCAGCGCCCCTCGCGGTTCGCTGCTGCCCCGATCGCCAGCTGTTCCCCTCTGGAAGGTGTCGTATCCTCGGATACGACGACTTAGCCGGGCCTCAACAGGTCCGGCATTTTTTTTGGCCGCACCGGCCGCGCCGTGCTTTCTCGCGCCGGTTTGATCTGTGCCGTGTCCGCCGCGGCTGCAATCGGCTATCGGGAGGGCTGAGCAGAGGCGACGAAGCGGGAGAGCCTGCCCATGGCGGTGGCGGATGGTGCGGCAAACGCCGCGGCGGCGGGGTCGGCCCCCTTCAGGTCGATCGTGATCACCGGCGCCTCCAGCGGCATCGGCGCGGCACTGGCGCGCCTTTATGCGGCGCCGGGCGTGCGGCTCGGCCTTATCGGCCAGAACGCCGGGCGCCTTGCTGCCGTGGCCGCAGACGCCGCCGCGAAGGGTGCGCAGGTGGAAAGCGCGCTGCTGGATGTTTCCGCCGGTGCAGCCATGCAGGACTGGCTCGCCGCATTCGAGGCCGCCGGGCCGGTTGACATGGTTTTCGCCAACGCCGGCATCTCCACCGGCCTGTCGCCCACGGGCACCTTTGAATCGACCGAGGATGCCCGCCGCGTGCTGTCGGTCAACACCCTCGGCGCCATCAACACCGTGATGCCGCTGGTGCCCGCCATGCAGGCGCGGCGCCGGGGACACATCGTGCTGGTGAGTTCGCTGGCCGGCCTGCGCGGCCTCGGCGAGGCCCCGGCCTACAGCGCCTCCAAGGCCGCCATCAAGGAATGGGGCATTGCACTGCGCGATGCGCTGAAGGCCGATGGTGTGAAAGTGACCGTGGTCTGCCCCGGCTTTGTGCAGACGCCGATGGGCGACCAGTTCGTCGGGGCCAAGATGTTCGTGCTTTCGGCCGATCAGGCCGCCGCCCGCATTGCCCGCGCTGTGGCCGCCAACCGGCGGCTGGCGGCCTTTCCGCTGCCGCTGGCGCTGAGCGTGCAGATGCTCGCCCACATGCCGGAGCGCCTCGCCCGGCTGATGCTGAAGATCACCGCCTTCCGCGTGCGCTCGCGCGCCCAGTAGGGCGCCGCCGGAGAGGCGGCGCCGTCATTCACTTGTCGACGGTGTTCATCTCCCAGCCGGCGTGCAGCACCCGCGGGTCGTGGCGCACTTCTTCCAGCGCGGCATCGAGGCGCTTGGTATCGAGCGAAGTGGCCACCAGCGTGACCACGACATCCATGGTGTGCTCGCTCACCTCCTCCATATCGGTCTCGGCCACCGGCAGCCCGCGCGCCGAGAACAGGCGCGTGAGGCGCCCGCGCATTTCCGGGGCCACGTCGTCGGCCACCGTCACGCGCACCTCGAACTCGCCTTCCGCATCGCGGGCATTGAGCGGCGTGGCGTTGATGGCGTTGACCACCGGACGCAGCAGAGTGTTGCCCATGATCACCGCCACCGTGGCCAGCGCGGCATCGGCCAGCATGTCCGCCCCCGCGCAGGCCCCGACCGCCGCCGAGCCCCACAGGGTCGCCGCCGTGTTGAGGCCGCGGACGTTGGCGCCTTCCTTCATGATGGTGCCGGCCCCGAGAAAGCCGACCCCCGAGACGACATAGGAAATCACCCGCACCGCGCCGTCCGGCCCGGCGATGCGCATGGCCAGATCCACGAACACGGCCGATGCCACCGCGACCAGCACGTTGGTGCGCAGCCCGGCCACGCGCTGGCGATATTGCCGCTCGGCGCCGATCAGCGTGCCCAGCACGAAGGCCGCGACGATGCTGACGACGGAATCGAAGAAATCGCCGAGCTGAAAGACTTCAATGAAACGCATGTGGCTGGTCTCCGGGTCGCGGTCGCGGGCGTGCGCGGCCGGCTCTGGCATCCGCTCCCGTCCGGCTGCGGGCGCACGGCACGGCCGTGCCGGAAACCCGATCCCGGCAGGGGTGAACCGCTCCGATGAGGTGAACCGCCCCGATGACAGGAAAATGACACGCCTCGCCGCCGGCGGCCCGCAACGGCCCGGATACCCGCGCCCGGCCGCAGCGGCGCCGCGCTATTGCTGCTGCTGCGCGGCAACCTGCCGGCCGGCGCCGTAGCCGGCAACCGGCGCCACCTCGCGGTGGCCGCCCTGCCCGCGCACGGCATAGGAAACCGTGAAGCCGTCATAGGCCGGCTCGACGCCGGCGGGCAACTGCGCCGCCAGCGCATCGTAATCGAGGTCGACATGCAGGTCGGTCAGCACTGCCCGGCGCGGCTGCAGCCGCCTGATCCACGACAGCGCATCGGATACGGCAAAATGGCTGACGTGAGGCGTATATCGCAGCGCATCGACGATCCACAGGTCCAGCCCGGCCAGATGCGGCAGGCTTTCCGGCGGCAGGTCGCAGACATCGCTGGAATAGGCCACGCCGCCGATGCGGAAGCCGAGCGAATCGATCTCGCCGTGCCTCTGCACGAACGGCATCACCGTTACATCGCCGCCCGGGCCGCCGAGCGTCAGCGCCGTGCCGGGGCGGATGCGGTGTTCCGTCAGGATCGGCGGATAGCCGGAGCCCGGCGGCGTGGCAAAGCAGTACCCGAAAGAGGCATGCAGGCGTAGCGAGGTCGGCTCGTCCATGTAGACGTCGATCCGCCGCCGCCGCACCAGAGCCAGCGCACGCAGATCGTCGATACCGTGGATGTGGTCGGCATGGGCGTGGGTATAGAGCACGGCATCCACGTCCGACACGCCGGCCGACAGCAACTGCTCGCGCATGTCGGCGCCGGTGTCGATCAGCACCGTGGTGGTGCCGTGAGGCGAAATGCGCTGCACCAGCAGTGCGCAGCGCCGACGCCGGTTGCGCGGGTTGACGGGGTTGCACGCCCCCCAGTCGCCGCCCACACGCGGCACGCCGCCCGACGAGCCGCAGCCGAGAATGGTGAACTCCAGCCGGGTGCCGGCCGATGCATCGCTGCCCGTCGTCACCGCATCCTCCGCCCTGCTCATCGGCTCCATCTCATGCACCGGCCGCCGCCGACAGTCACTGCGCGGCCACGGCCGGCGCGCCCGCCACCGCCGCCGCCCTGGTGAACAGCCGGAAGAAATTCGCCGTCGTCGCCGCCGCGATTTCCGCCTCGCTGACCCCCTTCACCTTCGCCAGCACGGCCGCCGTCTTCGCCACATAAGCCGGTTCGTTGCGCTTGCCGCGATAGGGCACCGGCGCCAGATAGGGCGCATCGGTTTCCACCAGCAGGCGATCCGTCGGCACGGTGGCGGCGATGTCGCGCACATCCTGCGAGCGGTTGAAGGTGAGGATGCCCGAGAACGAGATATAGAGCCCGAGATCGAGCGCCACCCGCGCCAGTTCCGCCCCCGAAGAGAAGCAGTGCAGCAGCGCCGGGAAACGGCCGCGGGCCATCTCCTCTGTCAGGATCTGCGCGGTATCCTCGTCGGCCGAGCGGGTGTGGATGACGAGCGGCAGGCCCGTTTCGCGCGCCGCCGCGATGTGGCGGCGGAACGCCTGCTGCTGTGCCTCGCGCGGGGCGCTGTCATAGAAATAATCGAGCCCGCTCTCGCCGATCGCCACCACCCGGGGGTGCTGCGCCAGCCGGACGAGGTCCGCCGTGGTGATGTCGGTCTCCTCGCCGGCATTGTGCGGGTGCGTGCCGACCGAGCACGTCACGCAGTCATAAGCCTCGGCGATGGCGCGGATTTCGTCGAACCGGCGCACCCGCGTGGAGATGGTCACCATGTGGCCGACGCCCGCCGCATTGGCCGCGGCGACGATGGCGTCGCGCTCCTCGGCAAAGTCGGGAAAATCCAGATGGCAATGGCTGTCGACGAGCATCACGAACCGGCCTTCTCCGCTTCCACATAGCGCGGGAACACGCCCGCCGGCGCGGGCAGCGCCGCACCGGGCGCAAGCCGCCCGGCCGGCCCGAGCGATGCAAACGCCCGGCCATCTTCGCCGATGCCGAGCAGGTCGAGCAGCCGCCCGCACGCCTCCGGCATCACCGGCTGGGCCAGCACCGCCACCTGCCGCACCACTTCCGCGGTCACATAGAGCACGGTCGCCATGCGCGCCGGATCGGTCTTGCGCAGCATCCACGGCGCCTCGCCGGCGAAATAGCGGTTCGCCTCGGCCACCACCGCCCAGATGTGATTGAGCGCAAGGTGGATTTCCTGCCGGCCGAACGCCGCGGCGGCAAGCGCATAAAGCGCATCGGCCCGCGCCAGAAGGGCCTCATCGGCCGGCGTGAAGGCACCCGGCGCCGGCACCTCGCCGCCGAGGTTCTTGGCGATCATCGACAGCGAGCGCTGGGCGAGGTTGCCGAGATCGTTGGCCAGATCCGCATTGATGCGGTTGACGATGGCCTCGTGACTGTAGTTGCCGTCCTGCCCGAACGGCACTTCGCGCAGGAAGAAATAGCGCACCTGATCGCGCCCGTAATGCTCGATCAGGCCGATCGGATCGATGACATTGCCAACCGACTTGGACATCTTCTCGCCGCGGTTGAACAGAAAACCGTGCGCATAGACGCGCTTCGGCAGCGGCAGGCCGGCTGAAAGCAGGAATGCCGGCCAGTAAACCGCATGGAAGCGCACGATATCCTTGCCGATCACATGAATATCGGCCGGCCAGTAGCGCTTGTAGCTTTCCGACTCCAGATCCGGGTAACCGATTCCGGTCAGATAGTTCGTCAGCGCATCCACCCAGACATACATGACATGGCGCGGATTGCCGGGCACGGGAATGCCCCAGTCGAACGTCGTGCGCGAGATCGACAGATCCTTCAGACCGCCTTTCACGAAGCTCATCACTTCGTTGCGGCGCTCGTCCGGCCCGATGAAGTCCGGATTTTCCTCGTAGTGCTTCAGAAGCGGCTCGGCATAGTTCGACAGGCGGAAGAAATAGCTTTCTTCCTTCACCCATTCCACCGGCGTGCCCTGCGGGCCGCGCCGCACGCCGTCCGCGCCGACCACGGTTTCGCTTTCGGCATAAAATGCCTCGTCGCGCACCGAATACCAGCCGTCGTAGGTGTCGAGATAGATGTCGCCGGCGGCCTCCATGGCCCGCCAGATGGCCTGCGAGGCGGCATGGTGGCGCGGCTCGCTGGTGCGGATGAAGTCGTCGTTGGAAGCCCCGACAGCAGCGACCATTTTCTGGAACAGCGGCACGTTGCGGTCGGCCAGTTCGCGCGCGCTCAGCCCTTCGCGGGCCGCGGTCTGCACCATCTTGATGCCGTGCTCGTCCGTGCCGGTGAGGAAATACACGTCATCGCCGTCCAGCCGCCTGAAACGCGCCAGCGCATCGGTCGCCATCACCTCATAGGCGTGGCCGATGTGCGGCGCGCCGTTGGGGTAGGCAATGGCCGTGGTGATGTAGAATTTTGAACGCTGGGTCATACCGGAATCGCCGCTCACCGCTGAAGGGTGGTCATCTCGTCTGCCCGTGATATAGCGCCGATGGCCGGCAGATCAAAGGCTTGCCGCTCAAAGGCAGCCGGATCAGGGAGATGGCCGGCGGCCCTCGGCGTCAGCCGGCAGCGGCGCGCGCCGCCGCGCTCATGTCGCGCACGATGGCCAGCATGGCCTGCCGCCGGTCCAGATTGAAGCCCTCGGTGCGGGCCACTGTCGCCTCCAGCCGGTCCCAGACCTCCGCCCACACATTGAGCGCAATCGCCGGCGCCCCGGCCTCCGCCCCCTGCCGCACCACCGCGGCCATGAAGGCCCGCAGCCGGTCGAGCGCCAGATCCCACGCCTCGCCGGCTTCGCGCGCCGAAACGAGGTCGGCCAGCGCATTGACCGCGCGCGGATCGGGCGCGCCGAGCTGGCCCAGCACCGGCGCCAGCGCGGCCTCCAGATCGAGCCCGCCGCCGTTCAGCGCCGTCACCGCCCGCCGCACGCTGCCTTCGCAGGTTGCCACCGCATGCTCCAGCGCCGCCCGGTCGCCGCCAGGCCCGAAAGCCGCCAGCGCGGCCGCCACGTCGCCATCTGCCAGCGGCCGCAGCAGTTGCCGGCGGGCGCGCGAGCGGATCGTCGCCAGCAACCGGCCCGGCGCATGGGAAACCAGCAGAAACAACCCTTTGGAGGGCGGTTCTTCCAGCATTTTCAGAAGCGCATTGGCGGCATTGGTGTTGAGATCGTCGGCCGCATCGACCAGCGCGACGCGATAGCCGCCGGCCCCCGCGGTGGACCCGAAGAACGGCACCAGACGGCGCACCTCGTCGACCGTGATCTCGGTTCGGAAGCGTCGGGCCTTGTCATCCCACGGCCTTTGCAGGTGCAGCAGATCCGGGTGCGCCCCGCCGGCCACCAGCCGGGCGGCCGCGCAGGCAGGGTCCACGGAAAGGTCGCGCGCCGCCTGCACGGCGGGCGCCGACGGGTCCGGGTTGGCCAGCACGAAGCGGGCAAAGCGCAGCGCCAGCGTTGCCTTGCCGATGCCGCGCGGCCCGCCGAGAATCCAGCCGTGGTGCAGGCGGCCGCTGCGATAGGCCTCCAGCAGCGTCGCCTCGGCCTCCCGATGGCCGAACAGCGCCGTCTGGGCCCGCGGGGCCGGCACGCCTTCCAGCGCATCCGGGTCGCCGGGGCTGCCATCCTCACGGGGGGTATCGCTGCGTCGTGCCGCTCTGGCCATCTCTGCCTGCCTGCTGAACCGGTCTGGCGGCGTCGGGCCGGCGCCGGTTGCCTGCCTTTACGCCGCGCGCGGGGCGCCGCGCCCGGTGCCGCCAAGGCCGCCCCAGCGCTGCGTGACCGCCGCCCAGATCGCTGCTTCCACGGCATCCGGCGATGCGCTGCCATCGACAACGACGCAGCGCTCCGGCTCGGCCGCCGCAATCGCCAGATAAGCCGCGCGGCGCAGGCGGTGAATTTCCACGGTGTCGGCCTCGAACCGGTCGGTCGCCGCCAGCCCGCGCCGCTCCGCCGCCCGCGCCAGCCCGGTTTCCACCGGAACATCGATGATGATCGTCAGATCGATGCGCAGGGTGCCCAGCGCCAGCCGCTCCAGCGCCGCGATCAGATCCGGCGCAACGCCGGACGTGCCCTGATAGACGCGGGTGGAATCGGTGAAGCGGTCGCACAGCACCCACACGCCGGAAGCGATGAGCGGGCGAATGACGGATTCGACGTGGTCGATGCGCGCCGCCGCAAACAGCATGGCCTCGGCATCGGCCCCGAGCGCGCTCGCCGCGCCGCTCAGCACCACATGGCGCACCGCCTCCGCGCCCGGCGAACCGCCGGGTTCGCGCGTGCTGCGCACCGCAAGGCCGAATCCCGACAGCCGGCGCGCCAGACGCGAAATCTGCGTGGACTTGCCAGCCCCCTCGCCGCCTTCGAATGTGATGAACCGGCCGGCCAAGGTGCCGTCCCTCCCTGTCGCGTTGCCGGCTGTCGCCGGCGCGGCGCTACCATGCCGCAGAGCGGACGGCGCTGACAATAGCACCCGGACAGCGCCGGCCCCGCTTTCCGCGGCGCCCGGC
>NZ_DAISHT010000073.1:11571-16369 GCF_036822375.1 Pseudoxanthobacter sp.
CGGCGCTGACAATAGCACCCGGACAGCGCCGGCCCCGCTTTCCGCGGCGCCCGGCTGCCGCCCGGCGAACCGCCGGCTTCGCGACACCGCGGCCCGCAAGAGAAGCCGCTGCCCACAGAAGCCGCTGCCCACAAAAGACGAAGGCCCCGTGACGACCGCCACGGAGCCCTGTTCAGGCCTGCGGACCCCAAGGCCGCGCCGACCGGCCGGCGGGGCGCCGGGCCCCGCCCGCCAGGATCACTGCACGGCGGGATTACTGCGCGGCGGGTTTGCGCCAGGAGGCGGACACGCTGAGCGCCCCGAAACGGCTTGCCGCCTCCATCGCCGCCGAGCCGCCCACGGCCGGCGCAAAGGACGACGACGACGGGGTGACGGTGCCGAGCATCGACACGCTGTTGGGCGACGGCAGCGGCAGCGGAACGGTCATCTCCGGGGCCGAAAGCGCCGTCGTGGTCAGGCTGGTCGCCGTGGCGGAACCGTCGCCGACGGCGGTGGCCGGCACGGCAAGCTGCATCGGCGCGCCGGTGGCCGGCACGAAGGGGGTGTAGACATAGGACGCAGCGAGCGGCGCGGTGTTGGCAACGCGCGCAGCGGCCTGCGCGGGATCGCTGGCATGCGCACGGGCGCTGTAGGCCACCGGCTCGACGGCGGCAACCTCGGCCGGCGCAGCCGCCGCGGAAATGACCGTCCCCGGCCTGACCGGCGGCATGTCGGGATCGCCGCTTTCCAGCACGGCCACCTCGGCAACCGGCTGGGCAACCGGCACGGCCGCCGGTGCGGAGGCCAGCATGGCGGCCTCGGCCGGGCGGGCGGTGGCGGAGCGGCGGGCTGTGGTGGCAGCGGCGACGGCCGGCTGGGCGGCCAGCACCGCGGCGGCCGCCGGCTGCGGCGCCGCCGGCAGCCCGGCACTGGCGACCTGAACGGCGGTTCCCGGCCGCTCTTCCGGCAGCGGCGTGGCGAGACCGGCGATGGTCATCTGGCTCACGTCCGGCAGGCTGGCCGGCGGCGGGGTGACCGGCTCAGGCCGCTGGGCCAGCACCGGCATCATGGTCTGCAGCTTTTCCAGACCCTGCTGGATCGAGTAGACCGCCGTCGGGCCGGCCGAAGCGAGCATCATGTTGCGCTCGCCGGTCTCCGGCAGCGCGCGGCCCGGCTTGTTCGGCTCCGAATAGGTAGCCAGCAGACGGTCGGTATCGTCGACGCCGACCGGGGCCTCGCCGACATATTCCACCGACACGCGGGCCGAACCGGATCGCTTGAAATCCAGCATCGAGGCCACACGCTCGGAGACATCGACCAGACGCCGGCGGGAGAACGGGCCGCGGTCGTTGACGCGGGCCACGATCGAGCGGCCGTTCTTGAGGTTCGTCACCCGCACATAGGACGGCAGCGGCAGGGTGGGATGGGCAACGGAAATGGACGTGGAATCGAAGGTCTCGCCGCTGGCCGTCATGCGGCCGTGAAGTTCGAGACCATACCAGGAGGCGACGCCCACAGCCTTGTAGTGCGGATCGTGGGCCGGGGTGTACCAGCGGTTGGCGACTTTATAGGGCTTGCCGACGACCGGCCCGCGGGCGTTCTTGCGGGCATCGACGGAGGCCACCGTCACCTTGTCGGACGGCTCGATGGCACTGGTTTTGGTGGTGGGGTTACAGCCGGCGGCGGCAAGGCAGCCGGCGAGCACGCCGGCACCGATGAGCGTTCTGGCGACCGGGGCCCGGTTTGCCCCGCTGCGATCCGGCCGGGCGTCGCCGGCGGTGAGCGGAGAAGACGTTGCGGCCTCGGCCGCGTCCGGGTTGCCATGGTCGATCTGATCGCGCGCCATACCACCTCACTCGGTCGCACCGCAAAGGACCCTGCGGCACAGGCAGAGGATGAGGGCGTCGAAGACGACCCGACATCCGATCCAGAATTCAGCCCGGCCCGCATTCTGCCGGGGCCGGACGGCTGAGACCCTGTGTGGGCCGTGGCCCTGTGCGGGCCGTTATCGTTGCCTGCGGACGGATCGTTACGACCGCGGGAATCTCTGTCGCGAAAACGCCCGCACATCGGCAAGGGGGCGTTTCAGCCTTTCCACAGCTGTTACGTTAACGTGTTCGCCGGCCCGCGCCAAGCCCCCGGACCGCGGCAGAACACCCCGCCCGCCACCCCGCGGCCGCCTCGCAGCGCGATTTTCGCCGCCCGGCCGCCGGCGGAGCGCCACCGGTCTTCCACAGCGCCGGCGCACGTGCGGCCGGGACGTGTTTTCTGCGCTGCGGCAGCGGCTTAGCGCGGTGCGGCCGGCCGCCTCTCCACAGCCCCGGCGCGGGCGGGCGGCGCGGCGGGCATCCGGCGCAGGCTGCGGTTGCAGAGCGGCCGGGCATGGGGCCGCGGCTTCCGGCGAATTGGTTAGAAAATTCCCACCCGATTACAGACAATACAGGCCAGCCTGCCGATACGAATCATAAAGGCGCGGTATCTTATAGAGAGACGCAGGTCGCACCTGCCACCAGAGCGGGCTTTCCGACCCGGACCGGCGACCGGTTTCGTGCTGTTTTGCAGAGGCATCGCAGCAGATCGGCGCGCCGGGCTGCGGAACGACGCCGGGCGGCAGCCGGAGAGCTGCCGCCGGTCGCTCCGTCCGGTCGGGAAGCCTGCATCATCGTCGTCAGAGTCCGGTTGTCACATGCGTTTCGTCGTTCCCCTGCTCTACATCGCCGCCGCCGGCCTCTGGCTCTGGGGGCTGCATGACGTGGTGGCCCTTGCCACCAACGGCGTGTGGGTTTCGGGCATTCCCAAGATCGACATCCTGTCGGCCGGCGTCATCAAGCTCATCGCCGGCGCGCTCATCTGCGCGCTGGCCGTGCGGCTGTCGCGGCAGTCCTGAGCCGGCAGACCGGCCCGCCGATCTTGCATTCGTGTCACAACGATGCCAAATCCAGCGCAGGGTCTGACAGGCCGGCTCGCTTCCTGCAGGCTTCCCCGCAAACACAAGGCCGTCGCGCACCCTCCTGACGTTCGCCGGCTCTGTGTGCTCCCGCATCTGGCGGGGCCGGGAAGAGGCGGCCGGCCGCAGCGGGAGAACGTGAAGGTATGCACAGGCCGGAACCCCGACAATCCGCCAGCGGGCAAGCGGCGTGAGTTGCCTTTCCGCAAGCCGGCCGGGCCCGCTCGGCAGACGGGATGACCCTGCAGGCGGTGACCGGGCAGCCGACGACCGGACCGGTATGGCTGGCGGCCTGTGCCGCTGCGGCCCCGATGCCGCCGTCGTCTGGATCATCCTGCTCAGCACGCTCATCCGCCTCGCCTTTGCCGCCGCCTTCGGCCTCGGCATCGACGAGAGCTACATGGTGGCGGCCGGCCGCGCGCTGCACATCGGCTATTTCGATCATCCGCCGGCCTCGTGGTGGCTGACGTGGGCGGTCACGCACCTGACCGGCAGCGAGGCGCCGGTGGTGGCGCGGGCGCCGTTCATGGCGCTGTTCGCACTTTCCACCTGGCTGATGTACCGCCTCACCCGGCGGCTCTACAGCCCGCAGGCCGGCGTTGCCGCCGCGCTGGTGATGAACCTCATTCCGGTGCTGGCGCTGACATCGGGCACGTGGGTGCTGCCCGACGGGCCCCTCGATGCCGCGCTGCTCGGCGCGGCGCTGGCCATGGTGCGCGCGCTGGAGGCCCGTCGCCCGGCGAGCTTCGGCTGGTGGGCGCTGGCGGGCCTGCTGGCCGGGATCGCGCTTTTCTCCAAATATACCGCCGCCGGGGTGCTGGCCGGTGCGTTCGTCTTTCTCCTCACCGCGCCGGCCCACCGGCACTGGCTTGCGCGGGCCGAGCCCTATCTCGCCGCGCTGCTGGCGCTGGCGGTGTTCTCGCCGGTGCTGGTGTGGAATGCGCAGAACGACTGGGCTTCGTTCGCGTTTCAGGGCAGCCGGGCCGCGGCCGTGGTGTTGCGGCCGCTGGCCCCGCTGCGCACGCTGGCCGGCGAGGCGCTCTATGTGCTGCCGTGGATCTGGCTGCCGCTGATGGTCGTCACGGTGCGCGCCGTCTGCCGCGGCCCGCGGGCGGACTGGCGCGGCTGGTTCTTTGCCTGCCTCGGGCTGCCGCTGGTGGCCGGCTTCGTCATCATCTCGCTGTGGTCCAGCCGGCAGGTGATGTTCCACTGGGCGGCGCCCGGCTATCTCATGCTGGTGCCGCTGCTGGGCGAGGCCGTTGCCCGGCGCCTTGCCGCCGGCGACCGGCTGACGCGGTTCTGGGTGCGCGGCACCGTGGCGCTGATGGTGGTGGTGGTGCTGGGCGCGGCCGCGCTCGTGCGGCTCGATCCCATGCCGGGCCTGTGGAACCGCTCGCAGGGCGCCCGCGAACTGGTTCTCGATGCGGTGGACTGGACCGCCCTGCCGGCGGAACTCGCCAACCGCGGCCTTGCCACCGGGCCTGACGACGTGATTGCCGCCGTCAACTGGCGCGAGGCCGGCAAGCTGGACTATGCCTTCGGCGGGCGCGTGCCGGTGATCTGCCTCAACATGGATGCCCGGCAATATGGCTTCAATGCCTGGCCGTCGGACTATGCCGGGCGCGATATGATCATCGTGCTGCGGCCGCGCGACGAAGAGCGGGCGCTGATGCTGGCCCCCTTCTTCCGGCGCTTCGAGGATGCCGGCACGGTTTCGGTGCCGCTCTCCGGGCACACCAGCCTGCCGCTGCGGGTGTTCATTGGCCGCAGCCTCGTCGCCTGGCCGGAGCGGCCGGCCGGCGGCTGAGCGGACCGCCGGCACAGGGCACCCTCTGCCGTCGTGCCCGCCGGTGCCGGCCCCCGCGCGCCTGC
>NZ_DAISHT010000074.1:0-16123 GCF_036822375.1 Pseudoxanthobacter sp.
CCGCGGGCGATGCGGCAGGCCAGATGCACCGCCTCGGTGCCGGTGGTGACGAAGGTCACCCGCGTCACCCGCTCGCCGCCGATGCGCGCCAGCGCCTCGCCGGCGGCCTCCTCGCGGTCGTTGCGGAAACCCGGCATCGAGCCGCCTTCGAGCGCGCGGATGCAGGCCTCGTTGACGACCGGATGCGCATGGCCGACCAGATTGGCGCCCATCGCCATGCCATAATCGACAAAGCTGCGGCCGCCGGCATCGAAAAGCCGCGCGCCCTTGCTGCGGGCGACGATGAAGGCCTCGCCGTCGACATCGGGCAGGTTGCGCGGCTGGCTGGAGATACCGAGCGGCACGGTCAGGGCAGTCATGGGACAATACTCCGTCTTCCCGCCCGGCGCGCCGTGCCGGAGGGCACGGGCCGGGGCAGGGTCTTTGTCACGGGAAGGAAAGAAGGGAAGGGAGGGGAAGGAAAGGGATGCGGGCCGGGTCGTCCGCGTCAGAAGCCGAACAGTTTCGGCAGCCATTCCGTCGTTGCCGGCACGAAAGCGACGATCAGAAGGCAGATGTTGCTGGTGATGAAGAACGGCCAGAGTCTTCGGGTCACCTCTCTGACGCCGATCCGGGCGACATTGCAGACGACGAAGATGTTGGTGCCGACCGGCGGCGTGAACAGGCCGATGCCGCCGGAGATGACGAAGATGAGGCCGAGCTGATAGGGCGTGAGCCCGGCCGCGAGGCCGATCGGGTGCACGATGGGCGCCAGAATGATGAGCGTGGGGCCGAGATCGGCCCAGGTGCCGACGAAGGTCAGCAGCAGGATGATCAGCAGCACCGTCACCACCGGACCGGCTCCGCTTTCCGCCAGCAGGCCCGCCGTCCACGACGGCACTTCCTCCACCGTCAGCACCCACGAGAACGGCGTGGAAACGGCCATGATGATCATGATGGCGCCGGTCATCTTCAGCGCCTCCTCGCCCACCTTCCACAGCGAGGCCCATGTGATCTCGCGGTAGACCAGCCCGCCAACCAGCAGCGCCCAGATGACGGCCACGAATGCGGCCTCGGTGGGCGTGGCGAGACCCGACAGCATCGAGCCCAGCACCACCACCGGCATCATCACGGCCGGCGAGGCGCGCAGCAGGTGCAGGCTGAAGGAGCGGACGCTGGGCTTATTCTCCGATTTCGGAAAGCCCTCGCGCACGCCGATCCACCAGGCTGTGATCATGAAGGTGACCGACAGCATGATGCCGGGGATGATGCCGGCGGCGAACAGTCCGCCGATGGAGGTGCCGGTGATGACGCCGTACATGATCATCACCACGCTCGGCGGAATGATGATGCCGAGCGTGCCGGCGGCGGCGGTGACGGCGGCGGCGAACGCGGCGGGATAGCCGCGCTTGACCATGGCGGGGATCATGATGGAGCCGACGGCGCCGGTGTCGGCGGTGGCCGAGCCGGTGATGCCGCCATAGACCATGCAGGTTGCGACGTTGACGACGCCGAGCCCGCCGCGGATCCAGCCCAGCAGGTCGTCTGCAAGGTCGATGATGCGCTTTGTCAGGCCGCCTTCGTTCATGATGCCGCCGGCCACCAGAAACAGCGGAATGGCGGCGAGCGAGATGGAGTTGGCCCCGCCGAACACCTGCTGGGCGAACCACGCCGGCGGCAGCGGCACCAGACCGCTGAGGATGACGGCGAGGGTGGAGATGGCGATCGACCAGGCGACCGGAACGCCGGAATAGAGCGTGACGGCGAACACGCCGAACAGCACGATGAGGGTCATGACGCGGTCACCGGAGAAGGCGCGCAAGCCGCAGCAGCGCGATGAGGCCAAGGCCCACGCCCATGACCAGAATGACGGCCTGCATGGTCCACGAGGGGGCGCGCATGACGGGGGTGGGCATGAAGGCGGTGCGCTCCAGCATCGACCAGCCGCTGTGAACCATCATGCCGGCCACGATCAGCAGCACGACGGCATGCAGAATGTGTTTCACCGGCCCGCGGTCGCCGTTCATGCCGTCGATGGAGACGTTCTCGCCGTCGAGCTCGGAAATGATGGTTCCGATGGCGGTAATCCACAGAAACATCATGGCCACCAGTTCGAACGACCATGTGACCCCGCCGACGTGGAAATAGCGGCCCACGGCGCCGAGGCCGGTGGCGATGACGAGAACCGCCACCGCCGCCACCCCGAGAATGCGCAGGCCGATGTGGGCGGCCCGCCCGAGGCGGGCCAGCGGATGCCGGCTCATGCCTTTTGGGCCGCGGCACGGACGCTGCTGACGAGCGCGGCGCCGTATTCCTTCGAGAAGGTCTCGTAGACCGGCCCGACCATGGCCTTGAAGGGGGCGGTATCGACCTGATTGATCTTCAGACCCTTCTCGCCGAGCGTGGCGATGAGGCTGGCATAGACGTTGCCGATCTCGCCGCGATACCAGGCCTGCGTGCTGGCGGCGGCCCGGGTCACCGCGGCGCGGTCGGCCGGCGACAGCCCGTCCAGCTTCGCCTTGTTGGCGTACCAGTAATTGGCGGTCCAGATGTAGTTGGAGAGGGACAGGAACTTCTGCACCTCGAACCACTTGGCGTCGTAGAAGTCGCGCAGCTCCGGTTCCGCCCCGTCGACCACGCCGCTCTGCAGCGACGTGTAGACCTCGCCGTAGGGGATGGCCTGCGGCAGCGCGCCCAGCACCTTCACCGTCTCGATGATGACCGGGATCGGCGGGCAGCGCATCTTGAGGCCGGCCATGTCGGCGGGCGCGGCAATGGGGTGGCGGTTGTTGGTGAAGCTGCGGAAGCCGGAATCGAGGAAACCGAGGATCTCGTAGCCGCGCGGCGGGGCCATGGCCTTCAGCTCGGCGCCGACCGGGCCGTCGAGCACGGCGTGGACCTGCGTGAAGCTGTCGAACAGGAACGGCAGCGACACCACGTTGAGGCGCGGGTCGATGGCATCCACCACGCCGCCGAGGCCCATGTCGATGGAGCCGTCGCCGACCGCCTCGCTGATGGGACCTTCGTCGCCCAGAAGACCGTTGGCGAACAGCGAGATGCGGACGCTGCCGCCGGTCTCCTTCTCCACCTCGGCCTTGAAGCGCAGCAGCGCCTTCTGGATGAGGCTTTCTTCCGGCGAGGCGTGGGCAACCTTCAGCGTGGTGGCGGCGTTGGCGCGGCCGGTGATGGCAAAGGCGGATACCGCGGCCGCACCCGCGATGAACTGGCGGCGATCGAGACGCATGAAGTTCTCCAGAAGGCTAGAGCCGTTTTTTTATCGCCAGTCGCGGCCGCCCGCCCGTGCCGGTCCGTCATCGCCAACCGGCCGCGGGGCGGCCATGTGTCGCCTGTCCGGCGCGCGGCAGGGCGCGGGCCGGGGAAAGGCGGCAGCGGATCGGTCTCTGACGTGCCATGGTCCGGGCCGGACGCGCCGTCGCGGAAACACCCTTCCGCCGCGGTCTGTCCGTGTGCCTCGCTGGCATGGACTTAGTGTGCAGATGCGAAGGGGGCGGCGTCAATCGCTGAGCCGGCAAGGCGGCCGAACAAGATTTTATCGCGCCATCAGCCGCATTTATCCGCGCCTGCCGCCGGCCAGTCGCGGCAGGCCGGCGGCTTCCGGCTGGCCGAATTCGCGGCGCAGGAAGCTCGCCACCTTGCGCGCCGCCAGCCGCTCGCTGCGCCCCAGCAGCACCGCCAGCCGCAGCGGCGGCAGGGCGGGCAGTCCGTCTGCCGTGCCCAGCCGGCGCCAGCCGGCGGGGACCGCGCGCTGCGGCAGAACGGTGAGCATGGCCCCGGAGGCGACGGCCAGCCGGATGCCGGCAACATGGGATGAAGAATAGACCAGCCGCCAGGGCCGGCCGGCGGCTTCCAGCGCCGCGCAGATGCGCGGGCGGGCGGTGCAGTCTTCCGAAAACAGCGCCAGCCGCAGGCAGTCCTCCGTCTCCGGCGTGCCGTTGGGGCCGGTGCACCACACCTGCGGTTCCTCGCACAGCCGCTCGCCCGGCTCGTCGTCGGCAAACTGCGTCACAACGGCCACGTCGAGATCGCCGTTCTGCACCATGACGCGCAGCTTGCGCGAGAAATCGCAGGTCAGGTCGAGGCAGATGTTGCGGTTCTGCGGGCTGAAGCCGTGCAGCAGCGCATTGCCGAAGGTGTCGATGAAATCGTCCGGCATGCCGAGGCGCACGCGGCTTTCGGCAACGCGGTCCATCAGCGCCGACAGCGCTTCGGCCTCGGTCGCCTGAATGCGCCGGGCGTAACCCAGCAGGCAGTCGCCGGCCGCGGTGGGCGTGACCTTGCGCGGCGTGCGGTCGAACAGCCGGCGGCCGAGCTTCTCCTCAAGCCGGGCCACCGCCATGCTGACGGCAGCCTGCGTTTTGCCGAGGTGTTCGGCCGCCGCGGTGAAACTGCCAAAGTCCGCCACCGCGACGATGGCCGCCAGCGCATCGCTGTCGAGATGCCGCATTGCTCCGCCTCCGTGCTGCGAGACGGTCAGCCTATACAGGCCCGCCCCGCCGGCTGAAGGCCGAATTTTCAGCTTTGGCTGCACATTTGCATCAATTGCAGGCATGCAGCAAATGCGGGCAACCGCAGGCCTCCACGGCGCCGGCAGGGTCGCGCACCGCGGGTGCCGGGCGGCCGGCCGCCAGCCCCGGACGGGTGCAAGATGGGGGGGGCGGACGGGCGGCGGGCTTGTGTCATCGGCCCCTTGTGCCGGGGGCCGCTGGCGCTGGCCGGCTCGTCCGGCGGGAGCGCTCAGGGTGTCGGCGGGTTCCGTTCACTCCGGCCGCCGGCGGCCTTTGCCAGCCAGCCGAGCCCGGCGCGCGTCTGTGTTGCGGGGATGTATTCGCAGCCCACCCAGCCGCGATAACCCAGCGCATCGAGGGCTTCGAAAAGACGGAAATCGTCGAGTTCGCCGGTGCCCGGCTCGTGACGGTGCGGCACGGCGGCGATCTGCACATGGCCGGTCAGCGGCAGCAGCGCTTCAAGGCCCGTCAGCACGTCGCCGTGCAGGATCTGGCGGTGGTAGATGTCGAACTGCAGGCGCACGTTCGGCCGCCCGCAGCCGGCGATGATATCCGCGGCGCGGTTGAAGTCGTTGAGGAAATAACCCGGCATGTTGCGCCCGTTGATGGGTTCTATCAGAAGATCCAGCCCGGCCTCGCCCGCCTTGTCGGCCGCAAGGCACAGCGCTTCGCGATAGCGCGCGGCGGCGGCGGCATCGGCCGGGTCGGCGAGGCCGGCCATCATGTGCACGCGCGCCGCGCCGGTGGCGGCGGCATAGAGCAGCGCCTTGTCGACGCTGGCGCTGAACACCGCGTCCGCCCCGTGCAGTGCCGCAAGGCCGCGCGCGCCGCCTGCCCAGTCGCCCGCCGGCAGGTTGAAAAGCGCCAGCGTGAGGCCGTTCTGCGCCAGCTTTTCCGCAATCAGGGCCGGCGGATAATCATAGGGAAAGAGAAACTCCACCGCCGTGAAGCCGCAGTCGGCTGCGGCCGCGAAGCGGTCGGGAAAGGCGTGCTCCCCGAACATCATCGTGAGGTTGGCGGCAAAGCGGGGCATCGGCGGGTCCTCGGGTGGCTTTCCGGCGGTCGGCACGCGCGGCCGCGGGGTGTATGACAGCGCTGTCACAAGGCTATTGCATCTTCATCCCGCTCTGCAATAGGTTTGCGACAGCGCTGTCACACGGCGCCTTCGCAGCATCGTTGCCGGCCTCGTGGCGGCAGCGGGCAGAACCGGAACAGGCGGGCAGCATGGCATCAGACCCGGACGATCCCGGCCGGCCGGCGCCGCGCGGCGCACCGCTGCTGGCCGATGTGGCGCGGCTGGCCGGGGTGAGCGAGATCACCGCCTCGCGCGTTGTGCGCGGCACCGGACGGGTGTCTGCGGCGACGCGGGCGCGGGTGATGGCGGCGGTGGAAGCGGTTGGCTATGTGCCCAACCGGCTGGCCGGGGCGCTGGCCTCGTCCGGCTCGATGCTGGTGGGCGTGGTGCTGCCGTCGCTCGCCAACATCGTGTTTGCGGAGGTGCTGCGCGGCATCCACGCCGGGCTTGCCGGCAGCGGCTTTCAGCCGGTGGTCGGCGTCAGCGATTACGATCCGGCGGCGGAGGAAAGCGTGGTGCGGGCGATGATGGCCTGGCAGCCGCGGGCCATGATCGTGGCCGGGTTCGAGCACACCGCGCCGGCCCGCGATCTGCTGGCCGCCGGCGGGCTGCGGGTGGCGGAGATCATGGATATCGACACCGCCCCGCTGGACGTGGCGGTTGGCCTTTCCCACGACCGCGCCGGGGCGGCGACGGCGCAGCATCTGCTGGCGAAGGGGTATCGCCGGTTCGGCTATGTCGGCCATGACTGGGCGCGCGACGTGCGCGCCCGGCACCGCTTCGAGGGGGCGCGGCGGGTGCTGGCTGCGCAGGGGCTGGATTTCGTCGCCGTGCGCCGGGCGGAAGGCCCGAGCACGGTGCAGGCCGGCCGCGCCATGCTGGCGGCGCTGCTGGCGGGCGGCGGAGAACCCGACGTGGTGATGTTCTCCAACGACGACATGGCCGTCGGCGGCGTCTTCCACTGCATGGCCGCGGGGCTGGAGCCCGGCCGCGATCTGGGCCTGTTCGGCTTCAACGGGCTGGAGATCGGCGATGCGCTGCCGCGGCGGCTTTCGACCGTGCGCTCCAACCGCTTCCTCATCGGCCGCAGCGCCGCGGAGGCCATCATCGCCGCGCCGCGCAGGCCGGCCGCGGTGCAGGTGATCGATACCGGGTTTACCATCGAACCCGGCGAGACGGCCTGAGTCCGAACGGACATCGGGACCGATAACAACAGACTGTCCGGGAGAAACGCTCATGCTGCTCGGTGCGATCGCCGACGATCTGACCGGCGCCTCCGATCTGGCGCTGACGCTGGCCCGCGGGGGGCTGAAGACCGTGCAGACGGTCGGCACCCCGCCGCCGAATTTCGATCCCGGCGCGGCCGAGGCCGTCGTCATTTCGCTGAAGTCGCGCACCATTCCGGCGGCCGAGGCGGTGGCGCTGTCGCTGGAGGCGGCGCGCTGGCTTGAGGCCGCCGGGGCGCGGCAGATCGTCTTCAAATATTGCTCCACGTTCGATTCCACGCCCGCCGGCAACATCGGCCCGGTCATGGAGGCGCTGGCGGCGCATCTGGGGGCGGGGCTGACGCTGGCCTGTCCGGCCTTTCCCGCCAACGGCCGCACGGTTTATCGCGGGCATCTCTTCGTGGGCGATCAGTTGTTGTCGGAAAGTCCCATGAAAGATCACCCGCTGACGCCGATGCGCGATGCCGATCTGGTGCGGGTTCTGGGTGCGCAGACCCGTCTGGCGGTGGGGCTGGTGGGGTATGACGTGGTGGCGGCAGGGCCGGAGGCCGTCCGGCAGGCTTTCGGCGCGGCGGCGGACGCGGGTCTCGGCGCGGTGATCGTGGATGCGGTGTGCGACGACGACCTGCGCACGATTGCCGTTGCCGCGCGCGACATGCGCCTCATCACCGGCGGTTCCGGCATCGCGCTCGGCCTGCCGGAGAATTTCCGCCGCGCCGGGCTGGCCGCGGCGGCCGTCCCGCCCGCCACACTGGCCGCTCCGCCCGGCCGGGCGGCCATTCTGGCCGGCTCGTGTTCGGCGGCGACGCGGCGGCAGATCGGCGAGGCGATTGCCGCCGGCACCCCGGCCTTCCGCATCGATCCCCTGCAGGTGGCGGACGGCACGCAGACGGCCGACGACATCATCGCCTTCGTCACGACCGTGGCAGACGGGCTGCCGCCGCTGGTCTATGCCAGCGCGGCGCCGGAGGCGGTTGCCGCGGTGCAGGCCCGGCTGGGACGGGAAGCGGCGGGGGCGCTGGTCGAGACCCTACTGGCCGATGTCGCCCGCCGCCTCGTTGCGCTCGGCTTCTCGCGGCTGCTGGTGGCGGGCGGCGAAACATCGGGCGCGGTCGTGGGCGCGCTCGGGCTGAGGGCCTTTGCGATCGGCCCGGAAATCGATCCCGGTGTGCCGTGGATGGCCGCCAGAGGCGGCGGCCGGCCGCTGGCGGTGGCGCTGAAATCGGGCAATTTCGGTGCGCCGGATTTCTTCCTCAAGGCGTGGGGTCTGCTGTCATGACGGGTGTGCTTTCCGAGGAAACGCGGGCGCGCGATGCCATCGCGGCGGTCGGGGCATCGCTGTTTGCCCGCGCGCTCACCTTCGGCTCCACCGGCAACATCAGCGTGCGCCTTTCCGACGGCAGCTTTCTGATGACGCCCACCAATGTCAGTCTGGGCGGGCTCGATCCGGCGCGGCTGTCGCATCTGTCGCCGCAGGGCGCGCATCGGAGCGGCGACCGGCCCACCAAGGAAGCGTTCCTGCATCGCTGCATGTATTGCGCGCGCGGCGAGGCGGGGGCGGTGGTGCATCTGCACTCCACCCATGCGGTGGCCGTCAGCGTGCTGGCGGATGTGGACCCGGAGGACGTGCTGCCGCCCATCACCGCCTATTATGTGATGCGCGTCGGCCGGCTGCCGCTGGTGCCTTATTTTCCGCCCGGCGACGAGCGGCTGGCCGGGGCGGTGGCGGCGCACGCCGGGGCGCACCACGCGCTGTTGCTGGCCAACCACGGCCCGGTGGTGGCCGGCCGCACGCTGGCGGAGGCACAATATGCCGCCGAAGAGCTTGAGGAGACCGCGAAGCTGTTTCTGCTGCTCCACGGCCGGCGCATCCGCACGCTGACCTGCGCGCAGGCGGAGGCCCTGAAAGCCCCCTGACCGCGGGCCGGGCGGCAGCGGAAGTGCGCCGGCTGCGGCCGAAGCGGGCGGGCCGGAAATCGGCCGTGCCCGGCTGTCAGACGGGCCCGACCGTCAGCCGCGCCCGACCAGCGGCATGGCGGTGGCCATGATCGTCATCTGCAGCACATTGGCCTCCGGCGGCAGGCCGGCCATGTAGAGCACGCCGTCGACGACGTGCTTCACGTCAAAGGTCGGTTCCACGCGGATGGAGAGATCGGGCTGCAGCACGCCGTGCTTCATGCCGGCGGCCATCGGCGTTTCGGTGTTGCCGATGTCGATCTGGCCGCAGGCGATGTTGTATTTGCGCCCGTCCAGCGCGGTCGACCGGGTGAGGCCCAGAACGGCATGCTTGGAGGCGGCATAGGGTGTCGAGTTCGGCCGCGGCATGGCGGAGGACACCGAGCCGTTGTTGATGATGCGCCCGCCCATCGGGTCCTGTGCCTTCATCACCCGGAAAGCCGCCTGCGTGCACAGGAAGACGCCGGTGACGTTGGTGTCCATCACCGTCTTCCACTGGGCGAGGGTGAGGTCTTCCATGTTGATCGCCGGGGCGATGGCGCCGGCATTGTTGAAGAGCACGTCGAGCCGGCCATAGTGCTGCTGCACGGCTGCGAACAGTGCAGCAACGGAATCGGGATCCGTCACGTCGGCCGTCACTGCCAGTCCGTTGCCGCCGGCCTCGGCGAGAAGGGATTCCAGCGGGGCGGCCCGCCGGCCTGTGACCGCCAGCCGGTAGCCGGCAGCAGCCAGCCCGAGCGCGACCGCGCGGCCGATGCCGGTGCCGGCGCCGGTGACGAGAACGACCCGGCCGTTGCCGGGCTGGCCGGCGCGGGCATCTTCGAGGGTGGACATGGGTACGGTCCTGAGCGTGATCCGGCTCCGCCAGAGCGCGCGAGCCAGGGAGAGACAGGGAGAGACAGGAAAAAGCGGCGGCCCTCCGCAGGGCGGGAAGGCCGCCGGGCAGGGAGCGGGGATCAGGCGGCGATGCGGCCGCCGAGTTCGTCGTCGATGTGGGCGCGGATGATCTCGTCAAAGCTGGTTTCGGCGCTGAAGCCCAGCGCCAGCGCCCGGCTGGCATCGAAATCGCGCGGCCAGCCGGCCACGATGGCGGCAATGGCGGCATCCGGCTGCGGGCGGATGAGGCGGGCGATGCGTTCGCCGGCAACCCGCTTCAGCGCCTCGATCTCTTCTGCAACGGTGGCCGAGAGGCCGGGCATGCTGAGGTTGCGGCGCGGCCCCACGGCGGCAAGATCAAGCGTCGCGGCGTGGATGAGAAAGCCCACCGCCGCGCGCGGGCTGGCGAACCAGTGGCGCACCTCGCCGGAGACCGGCAGCACCGCCTCCTCGCCGTTGAGGGGCTCGCGCAGGATGTTGGAGAAGAAGCCGGAGGCCGCCTTGTTGGGCCGGCCCGGCCGCACGCAGATGGTGGGCAGGCGGATGCCGATGCCATCGAAAATGCCGCGGCGCGAATAATCCGACAGCAGCAGCTCGCCGATGGCCTTCTGGGTGCCGTAGCTGGTGAGCGGCGTCAGCAGGAACTCGTCGCCGATGCGCTCCGGGAACGGCGCGCCGAACACCGCGATGGACGAGGTGAACACCACCCGCGGCCGGTAAGGGGCGGCAAGGCCGGCGATGCGGATCGCCTCGAACAGGCCACGGGTGCCATCGAGGTTGATGCGGTAGCCCTTCTCGAAATCGGCCTCCGCCTCGCCGGAGACGATGGCGGCGAGGTGGAAGATCACGTCCGGCCGCGCGCCGGTCAGCATGGCGGCGGTCTCCGGCGCGGCGAGGTCGACGGTGAGAACCGTGGTGCGGCCGCCGAAGCCGGCCGGGCGCGGGGCCGGCACCACGTCGGCCAGCGTCAGCGCGGTGATCGCCCTGTCATCGAGATGGCCGTCGGCGACGAGGCGACGGGTCAGCTTCTGACCGACCATGCCGGCCGCGCCGATGATGAGAACATGCATGGGATGTTTCCTCGAAAAGTCAGGGTCTCAGGAGAAGCGCACGCGGGCGATGGCATAAGGGCCGAGGGCGAGTGTGCCGTGGCTGCGCGGCTGTGTCAGGGTTTCGATAGCGCCGGCATCGCGGGCGGCGGCCGCGAAGGCGGCGTCGTCGAGCACCGCCACGTCGGCGACCGGGCCCTCGATTGCGACCTGTGCCGGGCTGCCGCGGCGGTTGGCGAGCCACAGCACGCGCCGGCCGCCGGCTTCGGCCGCGATGGCCTCGATGAAATCGGGGACGGAAACGGCAAGGCGGGGAGCACCCTGCAGGGCGGCCAGCCCCTTCAGCACATGGAACATGGGGAAGAACCCGCCGCCGGCCTCGTCGAACCACGGCTGCGGCCAGTCCTGCGGGGTGTGCAGCAGGCCGAACGGCCCGGTGGCGCCGCCCAGTACGACGCTTTCTGCCCCGCCGGCGGCGAAGCGGGCGAAGAAGCCCAGCGCCCACGCCGCCCCCAGCAGGCCGCGGTGGCGCGGATCGTTGCGGTTCATGGCCTGCCGGATGTTGTGCGGGTTGGGCATCGGCGCCGCGCCATAGGGGTTGGCCCGCATGCCGATGGCGCCGGGGCCGACGCTGAACGGCCGCCCGCCGGCAATCGCGCGCGTGCTCGCCGCCATGGCCGGCAGGGATTCCAGCCCTTCCAGAATGGAGTGATCGTCGCCGGCGTGCAGCGTTGCCGTGGTGGTGTAGCTCACCAGATCGGGGGCTTCGGCCGGCGGGCGTTTGCGGTTCAGCTCGGTGAAGTAGCTGAACATGCCGCCGCCGGGCCGGGCCGGGGCGAAGGCGGCGCGCGCAGCCGCGAAGAACGCGGCCGGCGGCGGCGCCGGCGGCCAGGGGCTGCCCGGCAGCGTGCATTTCAGGTCTGCCGCCGGCGAGACCAGCACGGTTGCGAACGGCGACCCGAGGGCGGCGACCGTGCGGCCCAGCGCGGCGATCTCGGCCGCATAGTCCCCGACCGAGGCGATGACGGCTTCCAGCCACGGTTCGGCGCCGAGGCCGCGGGCGGTTTCGGCCAGCTGCCGCAGCGTCTCGCCGTCATGGCCGCGCCGGGGATCGTAGTGGCAGGTGACGATGCCGGCGCCGACCCCCGCCAGAGCGGCACTGTGGGCCTGCGTGGCCGCGCAGTCATCGGGATCGAGGCCGAGGCCGAGGCGCGGCACGGTGCCTTCCGCCGCCCCGGTGGCGATGCGCGCCGGCCCGGCAGCGGCCGCGGCCGGTGCGCTGCCGGTCACCTGCAGCGTCACCGTCTGGGCGAGCCGCTCGCCGGCGGCGATGGTGTAAGGCCACGGCCGGGCGAGGGGGCGCACATAGGTCTTGAACGAGGCGTCGGTCCAGTTGCGCTGGTCCTCCATCTCGAAGGCATCGCCCTCCATGCGGCAGGTCACCTTCAGCCCCGGAGCGGGGGCGTGGGTGAGGGCGCGCAGGTCCATCATCGGCTGAACCGGATCGATCAGCGCCGGAAAGGTGCCCTCCACCACCCGGCCGTCGGTGTGCTCGATGGTGACCGGGTGGCCGGCGACGTTTTCCAGCGCATGCAGCACCACGAAGCCGGTGCGGTTGGTGCAGAAATCTGTCTCCGCCCGGGCCGCGCCGGAAAAGCGCAGCCAGCCGTCTGCCGAAGCCTCGATGGTTGCCCGGCAGGCGAGCCGCTGTTCGCTGTCGGCGGCAACGGCGTCGTAGGCGATGCGGAAGCCGCGCTCCGTTTCCTCAAGAGCGAAATCGCTGATCTGCGGGTTGTAGGTGCCCCAGTTGCGGTCGCGCACGATGAAGGAGACGGCCCGGATGATCTCGATGCCGCCATAGCGGATGTGGCGCAGATTGCCGCCGTCCAGTTCGGCGGTCAGCCGGCCTGCGACGAGCCTGCGCGGCGGCGTCACCGGCTCGTCGGTGCCGAACAGGCGGATGGCAAGGGATGGGGCAGAAGCGGGGGAGGGGGTGCCGGCGGGCGCGTTCATCGCTCGATCCGGCTGGAAACCAGCCGCTCCGCCAGCAGGGCCACGATGATGATGGTGCCGATGGCCGAGCCCTGCCAGAACGGCGACACGCCCATCAGGTTGAGGCCGTTGCGGATCATCACCATGATGAACACGCCGATCAGCGTGCCGATCACCGAGCCGCGGCCGCCATAGAGGCTGGCCCCGCCGATGACGACGGCGGCGATGGTGTCGAGCTCCATGGAATTGCCCATCAGGGGATCGGCGGAAAGCAGCTGGCTGACCGAGAAGGTGATGGCCACCGCCGCCAGCGCGCCCGACAGCACATAGGGCAGCACCGAATAGAACAGCGTGCTGAGGCCGGCGGCGCGCGCGGCCTCGCGGTTGGAGCCCACCGCATAGATGGTGCGCCCGCCCTTGGTGTAGTTGAGATAGAGCCAGGCGACCGCATAGAGCGCGATCAGGAACAGCACGTTGGTGGGGATGCCGAGAACGGTGGTGTAGACGATCGACTGCATCGCCTCGGGAATGTCGGAAATCGCCGTCTGGCCGGAGAAGATGTAGGCGAGGCTGCGGGCGATCGCCATCATGCCGAGGGTGACGACGAACGGCGCCAGCCCGAACAGGCTGATGAGCAGGCCGGAGGCCAGCCCGATCAGCGCGCCGCAGCCGACGGCGATGACAATGGCCGGCACGATGGGCATGTGCTGCAGCGACAGGCCGAGAATGATGCCGGTGAGGCCGGCGACCGAGCCGACCGAAAGATCGATGCCGCCGGTGAGGATGACGAAGGTCATGCCCACCGCCACGATGCCGATCACCACCGACTGGTCCAGCATGTTGAAGATGTTGGACTGGGTAAGAAAATAGGGCGACAGCAGCGACAGGCAGCCGGCGATGACCACCGCCAGCAGCAGCATGCGCACCTCAAGCCGGCGGAAGAGCCGGCGCGCGCGCGCCGAAGGCGCCGTGGGGGCGAGAGTGGCGATTGCCATGGAAGAGGGCTCCTTCGCGGGGGTCACAGGGTGGCGGCCATGGTTGCGACGCGGGCGCGGATGGCCTCCGGCGCCGGCAGGTCGCCGTCGCGCGCAAGGCTGAGGCCGACCCAGCCGAGATCGTGGCCGCGGTGACTGGTGATGGGCATCATCAGGGTGCGGACCGGGCGGGCTTCGTCCGCATCCGTCACGAACGCGCCGTCGCGGCGGCGCAGCGCCTCGGGAATGCGGGTTTCGCCAAGGCGGCGGGCCTCGCCGGCACGGAAGCCGGGATCGGCCCCGCCGTCGCTCACCACGGCGTTGAGGCAGATGAGGCGGTCCTCCTCCATCAGCGCCCAGAAGCCGGCGCCGCCGAACTCCGCCGTCAGCGCGCCGAGCAGGGCGGTGTTGCGCGCCATGGAGGTGCGCGGCGCCGCCAGCAGCGTCAGCTTCTCCTCGTCCAGCATTGCCGCCGGAAGGTCGGCGACCGAGCGGCCATCGCTGATGACGACGATGCGGTCGGAAAGGCCGATGAGTTCCTCGAAATCCGACGACACCACCACCACGGCAACGCCGCGGGCGGCGATGGCGCGCAGCATGGCGTAGATGGAGGCCCGGGCGCCGATGTCGACGCCCTTGGTGGGTTCGTCGAGAATGAGCACCTTCGGGTCCAGCAGCAGCCAGCGCGCCATGATGATCTTCTGCTGCATGCCGCCGGAGAAATTCAGCATCGAGGCATCCAGCAGCCGGTCGGCCGGCAGGCCGAGTTCGGCGAGCAGTTCTTCCGCGCGCCGCTCGCGGGCGCGGTAGTTGCACAGGAAGCCCCGGTGGGCGCCGAGGTGGGCCAGCAGCAGGTTTTCCCGCACCGACAGGTCGGGCACGATGTTCTGCGTGCGCCGGTCCTCGGCCACGAACCCCATGCCGGCGCGGATGGCCGCCTGCGGCTTCATGGCGGGCAGCGGCCTGCCCATGAGGCTGACGCTGCCGCCGGCGCGCCGGCGCAGACCGAACACGGCTTCCACCGCCTCCGAGCGCCCGGCGCCGACAAGGCCGCCGAGGCCGACGATTTCGCCCTCCCGCACCTGCAGCGAGACATCGCGCACCAGCGGCGGCGCGGCGAGGTTCCGCACCTCCAGCGCCACGGCGCCGAAGCGGCCGGCGCCGCCGCCCTCCGTGCCGTTCCCGCCGTGATGCTCGTAGATGGCGCCGAGTTCGGCACCGACCATGGCGCGGATCAGCTCGCTCTGGCTCAGGCCCGCGGTTTCGCGCGCCGCCATCACGGTGCGGCCCTCGCGCATCACCGTGACGCGGTCGGTGAGGGAGAACACCTCTTCCAGCCGGTGGGAAACGAAGATGAGGCCGCGGCCGGAGGCGCGCAGCCGGCCCATGATGTCGAACAGCCGCTCCACCTCTCCGGGGCTGAGCGAGGCGCTCGGCTCGTCGAAGATGATGAGCCGCGCGCTGAGCGCCAGCGCCTTGGCGATTTCGACAAGCTGTTTCTGCGCGGACGAGAGGTGGCGCACCTCGATATCCAGCGGCAGGTTTTCGCCCTGTCCCAGTTCGTCGAGAATGGCCCGTGCCCTGGTCCGCAGGGCGGCGCGGTTCAGCCGGCCCGGACGGGCCAGTTCCGGCAGGAAGATGTTCTCCAGCACGCTCAGGTCGGGAACGAGGCTCGTCTCCTGCATCACGATGGCGATGCCGATGCGCAGGGCATCGCGCGTGCCGGAAAGGCGGATCGGCTCGCCGGCGAACTGCAGGGTGCCGCCGTCCACGGTGTAGTGGCCGGAAATGACCTTGGAGAGCGTGGACTTGCCCGCGCCGTTGGCGCCGAGCAGGCCGTGGATTTCGCCCGCCCTCAGCGCGAACGTGGCGCCGCTCAGGGCGCGTGTGCGGCCGAAGGTCTTGGAGATGCCGTTCGCCACCAGAAGCGGCGCGGCGTGTGCGGTGTCGGATGGCATTGCAGGAACACCCCATGGCCGGCCGGCGCGCTGCCGGGCAGGGCAGCGCGGGCCTGTTCAGAACGACGGGTCGGCAGGGCACCGGACCCGGCCGCCGCCCGCCCCGTTACGCGACGCTGGGCGCGGGGCGGCGGCCGGCGGGGCGCCTCAGACCTCGTTCGCGAACACGGTGAGGCGCACCGTGGGCAGTTCCTTCTCGATGTTCTCGCTGGTGACCGCGAGGATCGGCACCACGATTTCCTTTTCCGGCGTCTTGCCGGCCAGCACCTCTGCCATGGCCTCGCCGGCGCGCTCGCCCATCAGGTAGGGCTGCTGCATGCCGGAGACGACGAGTTCGCCCGATTTCAGCAGGTCCACGAACTCCGGCAGGCCGTCGAAGGCGGCCACCAGAACCTCGCCGTTGCGCCGGGCCGATTTGATGGCCCGCAGCGCGCCGATGGCCGGCTGGTCGGTCTGCACGAACAGGGCGCGCAGGCCGGGGTTGGCGGTCAGCATGTCCTGCGTGAACTTGA
>NZ_DAISHT010000075.1:0-3938 GCF_036822375.1 Pseudoxanthobacter sp.
TCTTGCCCACGCCGGGATCGCCCACATAGAGCGGGTTGTTCTTCTGGCGGCGGCACAGCACCTGAATGGTGCGGCGAATCTCCTCCGCCCGGCCGATCAGCGGATCGATCTTGCCCTTGCGGGCCTTCTCGTTGAGGTTGACGCAATAAGCCTCGAGCGCATCGGTCTTGCGCTTGGTCTTCTCGCTGCCGGACGGGGCGGTCTCGCCCGTGCCGGAGGCCGTCTCCTCCTCGGCCCCGCGCACCGGCCGGCTCTCCGCCGCCCCCGCCCGCTTGGCAATGCCGTGGCTGATGTAGTTGACGGCGTCATACCGCGTCATGTCCTGCTCCTGCAGGAAATAGGCGGCATGGCTCTCGCGCTCGGCGAAGATGGCAACGAGCACGTTGGCGCCGGTCACTTCTTCCCGGCCCGAGGACTGCACATGGATGACGGCGCGCTGGATGACCCGCTGGAAGCCCGCGGTGGGCTTCGCATCTTCCGGGCTGTCGGTCACGAGGTTCTCAAGCTCCGTGTCGATATACTCGACGAGGTCACGACGGAGCTTTTCCAGATCGACATTACACGCCCGCATCACCGCTGCCGCGTCCTGATCGCTGATCAGAGACAGCAACAGATGTTCGAGTGTTGCGTATTCCTGCCGCCGCTCGTTAGCGAAAGCGAGGGCCTGATGGAGTGCCTTCTCCAGGCTGCGAGAGAATGACGGCACGGGACCTCCTCACTTCTTTTCCATGACACATTGCAACGGATGCTGGTGCTTGCGTGCGAAATCCATGACGAGAGTTACTTTTGTCTCGGCGACCTCATAAGTATAGACGCCGCATTCACCGACGCCGTGATGATGGACATGAAGCATGATGCGCGTGGCTTCTTCCCGGTTCTTCTGGAAAAAGCGTTCGAGCACTTCGATAACGAACTCCATCGGAGTGTAATCGTCGTTCAGCAGCAGCACCCGATAGAGCGAGGGCCGGCGAACCCGCGTCCGGGTGCGGGTCGCCACCGAAGTGCCGCTGCCCGAATCCCCGTCGCCGCCGTCGTCCTCCGCGCCGCTCATCGCTGCCGCCCGCAGAATGCGCTCCGCCTCCGGCCGCAGGCCGCCCGCAGGCGCACCGGCCACCGTCGAAAATTCCGTCGCCGTGTTCTTGTTCTCAGCCGACACGTTCAGCCTCGTTGCAGCCCAGTTGGCATCCGCTCTGCCCTGCCCGCGAACCGCGCAGGGCTTCATCCTGTGACAGGCCGGATCTTCTGACAGGCCAGCCCGCGGAAAGCCGGATCGCCCGTGCGCCTCAACGGCCGGCGCAGCAACAGCGGGAGATTCGGCCGGCCCCGGAGCCGGCACCGGATCGTTGCCGGCCCCTCCCCGACTGGCGGCGGAAGGCCCGGTAACCGTTCTGTCAGGCATCGCACCTGAAGCTGGCGCCGGACAGAACGCGCGCCAGAATTTTCACGAAAAGTGCCGGGCGCCTGTCACGGCGGCCGCTGCGGACCCGGTCGCGTCCGCCTGTCGGATCCGATGCAAACATCAGACCAATTTGACGGCTCCGGACCGCCCGGCACCGTTGCCCGAGGCAGCCCGCCGGCCGCTTCCCCGCACCGCATGCGGCAGCGGAGGCGGCCGGATCACCCCCTATATGTTGGGGTGCCTCATTCGCATTGTAAGGGCATCCCGCATCCGCGCAACGCGCAGCGCCCATGCGCCGGCTGCATTCGCAGGCGAATTTTTTGCCTGTTGCGCAATTGCTCGCAACAAATGGGGTTGGCCCGTCCGAAATGCAAAAAGCCCGACCAGATGGCCGGGCTCTTCATCATGCACGCTGTCTGACATCCCGCCGGCGTTCATCGCCGCATGGCAGGGGGACGGAAGCCCGTAACCGGCAGGGCCTGCGCCGCGCGTCGCAGCAGCCTCGTCCGCCAGCCGGGCAGAACCGCCTCAGAAACCTGAGGACGTCAGAGCTTGGTGGCGACCTTCGGCAGCACGCCTTCGTAGGGCTTCACGGCTTCCTTGGCGAGGTCGACATAAAGCTCGCCGAGCTTGGTCATCTCGGCCACCATGCCTTCATAGCTCTGGCGGGCGAAGGCGCTCTGGATCTCCACAGCCTTATCCACGGTGCGGGCCGCGAACAGCTTCTCGACGGTGGCGGCGCTCTCCTCGAAGCTCTTCTTGGAGAAATCGGCGATTTCCACCGCAATGGCCTGCAGGCCCTTGTTGTAGGCGCCGAAGCTCTTCATCGCGGTATCGAGCTGCTCTTTCTGGACGCGCTGCATATCCTCGAAGCCGTACGCCATTTCTGCAATCCTTCCTGTGCGCTGCCTCGCAAGGCGCCCTGTGGGTTCTGCGCCTTTGCCTGCGGTTGAGATTATGCACTGCACAATTGTCTGTCAACGTGCTTTTTGCAGTGCAACATAACACCGGAGCATGAACGCGACCGGCGCAATCGCAGCAATGGTCTTTACCCTCCGCTAACCGCTCGCGGATACCGTTTGCACACCAGAGCATGAGATGGCGCGCTGCCGCGATGCCACCCCATTTCTGCGGCCCATAAGACCGGTCCCGGCACCGCCCGCCGGCGCTGGTTGAGTTCTAAGGACGGCGAAATGGCAGACCCCTGCAAGACCCCGGTTGAGTCTGTGCCCCGCGGCGTTGCTGCCGGGATGCACAGTCTGCTGCGGATGGCGCGGGCGGCTGCCGTCGCCATCGGCCTCGGCACTGCCGCAACCGTGGCCATTGCCCCGCTGGCGCCTGTCGCCCATGCCCAGTCGAACGAGCGCTATGCGGCCTTCGTGGTCGATGCCTCCAGCGGCCGGGTGCTGTTTTCCAAGAACGCCGACGCGCTGCGCTATCCCGCCTCGCTGACCAAGATCATGACGGCCTACGTGCTGTTCGAGGAGCTGTCGGCCGGCCGGCTGACGATGGATACGCAGCTTCGCGTTTCCGCCCATGCCGCGGCGCAGGCGCCCTCCAAGCTCGGCGTCAAGGCCGGCTCCACCGTGTCGGTGCGCGATGCGATGCTGGCGCTGATGACGCGCTCGGCCAACGACTGCGCGGTGGTCATCGCTGAGAACATTTCCGGCAGCGAACCGGCCTTCGCCCGCCGCATGACCGCCACCGCCCGCCGCCTCGGCATGCGCAACACGTCCTACCAGAACGCCAACGGCCTGCCGAACCCCGGCCAGATCACCACCGCCCGCGATCTGGCGATCCTCGGCCTCGCCATTCAGCGCCAGTTCCCGACCTACTACCGCTATTTCTCGACCCGCAGCTTCCGCTACAAGGGTCAGACCATCACCAACCACAACCGTCTGATGAGCCAGATGGCCGGCATCGACGGCATCAAGACGGGCTACATCCGCGCCTCGGGCTTCAACCTCGTCTCCTCCATCAAGCGCGGCAACAAGCGTCTGGTGGCGGTGGTGATGGGCGGCACCTCGGCGCGCGCCCGCGACCAGCACATGGCGGAGCTTCTGAACCGCTACCTGCCGGATGCCCAGCCGATGCAGCGCGACGTGGTGGTGGCCGGCCTGCAGGGCAGCCGCGGCGATGTCGGCACCGCGCCGGCGCCGGCGGTGCTCGCCACCGGCACGCCGCTGAAGCTTGGCCGCCCGCAGCTTGCCGAGGTCAGCGCCGATCCGGACGACAAGGTGGCGATGGCCAAGGTGGCCGCCGCAAAGGCAACCGAAACCCCGCTCGTGGCAGAGACCGGTGCGGCGCCGAAGGCGGCGCCCTCCGTGCCGGCGCTGCCCTCGCCGGCCGAACGCCCGGAGCCTGCCGCCGCCGTGGTGGCCCGCGCCGACGATGCCGGCGAGACCGACGACAAGGTGCCTTCCGTGCCCGTTCTGCCGGCTGCCAGCCCGGAGCGCCCCGGCACGGACGAGGGTGAGACCGACACCGCCGACGCCGCCGGCGACGAAGACGCCGCTCCGGCCGCCAAAGTGCCCGCCGC
>NZ_DAISHT010000075.1:4038-6937 GCF_036822375.1 Pseudoxanthobacter sp.
GTGCCCGCCGCCAGCGTGCCCGCCGTCAGGCCGCGCACGGCGCCGGCCGCCGTTGCCGCCGCAGAGCCGGCGGTTCCGGTGACCGCCTACGCCGACGACGGCAATGCCGCGCTCGATGCCATCGGCGCGCTGACCGCCGGTGCGCAGCCGGCCGCAAAGCCCGCCGCCGCGGCAACCGCCGCAACCGATGAGGCCGGCGGCGACCAGCGCCGGGTGAAGGTTCTCACCATCGCCAATCCGGTCATCAACACCGCGCAGGCGGCCGAGGCGGCCCCCGCGCCCGCCCCCAAGGCAGCGGCCCGCACCGCCGTGACCGCCGCCGACGCCGCCTATGCCAACGATCCCATTGCCACGCAGGTTGCCGCCGCCGAGGCCGCCAATGCCCGCGCCGCCAGCACCCAGTTTGCCGGCACGCCGTTTCAGGACGGCGCCTTCAACCCGGATGCGGTGCGCAAGCTCATCGAAACCCGCCGTGTGATGGTGGCCAGCGCGGCGCAGGCCACGGTGCCGGCGGCCGGCGCCGTCACCTCCGACGCCGCCCCGGCCGACAACGACGCCGCCGATGCCGGGGAAGAAGCCCCCGCTCCGGCCCGGAAGAAGGCCGCCGCGAGCCGCCGCGAGCCGGCCGGCTGGCAGATCCAGATCGGCGCCGTGCCGACCTCCAAGGCGGCGGCGAGCTTCCTTGCCGAAGCCCGCAAGAAAGGCGGCCGCGCCCTCGCCGGTGCAGAGCCCTATACGGAAGCGGTCAGCAAGGGCGGCTCCACGCTCTACCGCGCCCGCTTCTCCGGCTTCGGCGGCGAAAAGGAGGCGCAGCAGGCCTGCGCCCAGCTCAAGAAACAATCCTACGCCTGCATGGCGTTCCGGAAGTGACGGGGGACGGAACCGCGATGAGCGCAGATGTGCTTTCAGGGCAGCAGGCGATCCCGGGCCTCGTTCAGGCGGGCAGCCAGCGCCGCCGTGCCGCCGACATCCGGGTGGACCCGCTTCATGAGCGTCCGGTGGGCAGCGCGGATGTCGTCTTCGGTCGCGCCGGGGCGAAGACCAAGCGTCTCATAGGCCTCCTCTACGCTCATGCGGCGCGCAGCCGCCGCGCCGCCCTGCCCCGCGCGCGCGTCCATGTCGAAGTCCTGACGCCAGCCGGCCTGCCGGCGGTCGAGATAAGCTTCGAGTAACGCGCGGCTCTCCGCATCGCCGGCCAGCATCGCCCACAGGCGGCGAAGATCGGCCATCGTCAGACTTTCCAGCGCGCGGCCGGTGAACGGGCCGGAACGGACCGCCCCGGCGATGCGGCCGCTGGCATGGTCGAGTTCCATCGTCAGCGCTGCCGTTTCCACCTTCGAGGCATTGCTGCCGAGACCGGGGCTGCGCCCCGCGCCGCCGGCGAGCCCGCCGAACGGATTGCGCCACCCCGCACCGCCGCCGAACACGTTGCCATAGCCGAGCAGCGACAGGCCGAACGCACCGAGCGGCAGACCGGCCTCCCAGCGTCCCGTCAGCGTCAGCCAGCCGGCAACGCCCAGAAGCGCCACGCCGCCCGCCTTGCGTCCCAGCGCGGCAAGCGCCTTCGGATCCGTGCTCACGACCCCGCGTCCGACGAGAACCAGCAGGATCAGCACAGCCAGTCCGATGATGAGCGCCATGGGCGGCCTCTCCCGTGTTGCCTCGCGCCCGGCTGCGGAAGACCGTCCGGCCGCGGCGCCATTGCCCGCAGCCGGCTGGCGCACACGCCGGCAACCGGACCAGATGGTTCTGAGGTAGAGGGATTCTTCCCGCGCCGCAAACGCTGCAATCGCCATCGGGCCGGCAACCGGCCCAACCCGCAACCGGCCTCCGCCGCCACCGCCCGCAGACCGGACGCCGCAGACCGGATGCCGGTCAGCCCGGCACGGCGGGCGCGCCCCCGGAGCGCAACAGCCGCCGGCGCGTCGGTTCATCGCCGCACGGGCGGAGAAAGCCGGCGGGCGGAACCGGGCATCCGCACGGCCGCCGGTTTATCCCGCCCCGCGCAGGGAGCACGGGTTGAGTAAGACGGCGGCGGGTGCTTCCGAAGGCTCATCCGCGCCCGCGCGGCGAACACCAACCCGCCAACTCCGCTCCCGTATCTGCTGCGGGCTCATCCCCGCACGCGCGGCGGACACTCTTTGTGCAACATCCCGTGTTCAACGGCATCCTCGGTCGGTACCGGTCTGCCGGTTCGCCCGGTGCGGTTCAGGGCCCGGAAGCCGGGCCCAGAAGGGCGCGGGCGGCGGGGTCGCCGGTGCGGGCGAGGGCAGAGAGGGCATCGCGGCCGCCGGAGGCGAAGGCGGCGACGGCGCGCAGCAGGCGGCCGAGTTCAGCTGCGGAACCGCGCCCGAAACCGACATGAGCGCCGCGGGTGAGCCGCGCGATCTGGCCGAAAACGGCCGCCGCCATCGGGTCGTGGCCTTCCTGAAACAGGAAGACCGGCACGCCGAGCAGCGCCAGTTCGCCCGCAGGCTCCAGCACCGCACCCGGCTCCTCCTCCATGGCATCGCCGATATAGACCAGCGCCCGCAGCGGCCCGGCCCGCCGCTCCGCAACCGCATGGCGCAGCACCCGGGCCATCTGCGTGGCGCCGCCGCGGCAGTCGATGCGGCCCATCAGGCGCGAAAGCACCGCCCCGTCCGCCACCCAGCGACTGGCCGCACACTCGTCGTGCCCGCGGAAATAGACCAGCTTCACCATCAGGCCGCCGAGGCGGGCTGCTTCCTCGAACATGCCGGCCTGCAGGCTCTGGGCCATATCCCAGGCCGGCTGGCGGCTGAAGGTGGCATCGAGCGCAAACATCAGCCGCCCGCCGGCCCCGGCCGCGACCGGCGCGGTGCGGCGGGCCGCCTCCAGAAAGGCCTCCACCTCTGCCCGCCCGGCCGGCGGCGAGGGC
>NZ_DAISHT010000075.1:7037-16103 GCF_036822375.1 Pseudoxanthobacter sp.
GCGGGCCGCCTCCAGAAAGGCCTCCACCTCTGCCCGCCCGGCCGGCGGCGAGGGCGGGCGGCCCGATGGAACCGGACGGTCCCGACTGTCGCTCATTCCATCCTCCCTGCCATCCTCCCTGCCATCCTCCTTGCCATCCTCCCTGCCGCACCCCCGGCGGCCCGCTCGGGCTGCCCGTTCTGACTGCCCCTTGCCATCCCTGCGAGACGCCCCGCCGGTATCGCGTCTGACGCCGGACAGGCCCCGGGGATTGCGCCGGGATCGGGGATCGGGGATCGGGGATCGCGCCGGCTCTCAGATCAGGCCCAGCTCCAGGAGTTCGGCCCGCAGCGCCTCCGGCATCTCGTCACCGCTGCCGGCGGCGCCGGCGGCAATGTCGCGCGGGGCATCGCCATCCGCCAGATAGCGCCAGCCCTGAAACGGCCGGCGCGGCTGACGCTGGGTTTCCACCAGCGCCGGCGCCAGCACCAGATCGCACCGGCCGATGCCATCCCCGCCGGTGAAGGGGCGGATATCCAGCAGACGCTGCCGCACCTGCACCACGCCGCGAATGACCCAGTAGAGCGATCCGCCGTCGAGCAGTTCGTCGGCGCGCTTCGGCACCATGCGGGTGGTGTGCACCTGCTCGCCCCCGCCGGCGGTGACCTCGCCGATCCACGCGCGCAGATCGTCCACCGAATCGGCCCCGACGCACAGCTTGATGAGATGCAGCGGCAAAATGGTCTCCTCGTCGCCCGGCCGCGTCGCAGCGGCGCCGGCCCAGGCACCCACCATAGGCCGGCCGGCGCACGATGACGAGCCGCGCCCCGCCGCCGGTGTGGATTGCCGTGCCGGCCGGGATTCCGCCGGACCATCGCGCCGGCGGTGGCAGGCCTCAGCCCCGCTCAGAAGCCCATGGCGCGCTGAAAGCCCTGCTTGGCATAGGCGGCGCGCAGGCCGCTGCACGGGGCGATCCGCGCCCCCGGCAGATAGGGCACGCGCCGGCGGTTGGCTTTCTGCAGCACGTCGGCGGTTTCCTTGCACACCAGCAGTCGCAGGTCCGGGTGCGCGCGCTTGGTGTCGATATAGTCCTTCTGCGCCACCGTGCTGCCGGGGATGGCCAGCAGAATGCCGCGGCCGGAGAGAATGATCTCGAACACACGCCCCTTGCCGCCGGCCAGAAAATCGCCGCCGGTCTTCACCGCACTGGAGAAGAGCGCAGGATCGTGGCTGTCGATCACCACATAGACCCGGTCGCCCGGGCGCCCGGGTGCCGCGCTCTGCGGCGCCGGCTTGCGCCCGGCCGCGGCCGGCGCGGCCATGCCAACCGCACCCGCGGCCAGCACCAGCGCCAGCACCGCTGCCCGGCACAGCCGGCCGCCGGCCAGCACCCGTTTCACTTCCGCGCCCACCGCCCGCTCCGCGCCGTTCGCCGTCGTCATCGCCCTGCCCCGTCGGTCTGCCGGCCTGCCGTGCGCGGCCGCACCGCCTCAGTCTTCCAGCCAGTCGGCGCAGCGCGGCGGCTCGGCCGTCCCCCACGGCATGATCGGCACGGAGGAGGTCGAGTTCTTCGGGCTGCCTTCGATCAGCTTGTCCGAATAGACCATATAGACGAGCACGTTGCGCTTCGGGTCGCAACCGCGCACGATGCGCATCTTCTTGAAGAACAGCGACCGGCTCTGCCGGAACATCTCGTCGCCCTGCGCGAACTTTTCGCGGAACGAGATCGGCCCCACCTGCCGGCAGGCCAGCGAGATATCCGACACCTCTTCCGCCACGCCGAACAGCCCCGCCATACCACCCTTCTCGGGCACGGTGAAATGGCAGGCGACGCCCTCAACCACAGGATCGTCAATGCCATAGACGGCGAGCTTGTCATCCGGCGTGAGGAACTTCCACACCGTCGATTTGCGGAAAATGAGATCCGGCTCCTCGGCACGGGCCGGCGCGGCGGCCGCCATCAGGCCCGCGCCCGCCACCAGCGCCAGAAAAACAGCCCGGAAACCGGCCCGCCGGCCGGCAGCAGCAGAAGCGGCCATCGTCATCCCTCTCACGCGCCTTCCGGCGATCGGTCCGAGACAGATATGGGGCGCTTCCGGTGCGGCTGCCAGAGCCGCGGCCTGCCCGGCCTATTCGGCTGCCAGCCGGAGTTCGTGGAACCCCCGCCCCTCGGCGTGGCCATCCAGCGCCGCCACGACATTGTCGTAGAACTGGCGGCTGGAGGCTTCCCAGCTGAAATTGAGCGCAAACGCCCGGGCCCGCGCCCGCGGAATTTCCAGCGCGGCCAGCGCGGCGGCGCGCAGGTCGGCGTCGAGCACGCCCGGCCCGGTGCGGCCGATCACATCGAGCGGCCCGGTCACCGGGAAGGCCGCCACCGGCACGCCGCAGGCCAGCGCCTCCAGCAGCACGTTGCCGAAGGTGTCCGTCAGGCTCGGGAAGACGAACACATCGAGCGAGGCATAATAGCTCGCCAGTTCCGGCCCCAGCTTCGCGCCCGTGAACAGCACATGAGGATAGCGCTTGCGCAGATCCTCCAGCGCCGGGCCGCCGCCGACCACCACCTTCGAACCCGGCAGGTCGAGATCGAGGAACGCCTCGATGTTCTTTTCCACCGCCACGCGGCCGACATAGCCGAAGATCGGCCGCGGCAGGTCGAGCACGCTGGCATAGTCCGGGTTGAACAGCGCGCTGTCGACGCCGCGGTCCCAGCGCATCAGATTGCGGAACCCGCGCGCGGCCAGTTCCGCCTCCAGCGAGGGCGTGGCGATCATGCAGCCGGCCGCGGCATTGTGGAAACGGCGCATCCACGCATAAGTCCAGCGCAGCGGCACCGGCACGCGGGCATGCAGATATTCGGGAAAACGGGTGTGGTAGCTGGTGGTAAAACGCAGCCCCGTGGCAATGCAGAACCGGCGCGCCAGAATGCCGAGCGGGCCTTCAGTGACGATGTGCACCGCATCGACCTTCGCCCCGGCAATGGCACGGCCCACGCTCTTCGGCCGCGTCACGGAAAGGCGCACCTCCGGATAGGTCGGGCACGGCAGCGTGCGATAGTCCTGCGGGGTGAGCGTGCAGGATTCCACACCCAGACCGGCAAGCCCCTCCATGGTCCGCTCCATGGTGCGGACCACACCGTTAATCTGCGGATGCCAGGCATCCGATACGACCATCAGTCGCTTCATGCGGCAGCACGCTCGCGGTGGGCTTGCTGGCGAAGGGGCTGGCCGGCCGCATTGCTGGTCCAGCGGATCAGCTCGAAGCGGCCGTCGTGGGTTTCCACGATGGCCGTGCAGCTTTCAACCCAGTCGCCCGTGTTGATATATCCGATGCCGAACCGGTCGTGCATCGTGGCATGGTGAATGTGGCCGCAGATCACGCCGTCCACGCCGGAACGACGGGCTTCCGTCGCCAGCGCTTCCTCGAACTTGCCGATGAAGTTCACGGCGTTTTTCACCTTCAGCTTGGCCCAGGCCGAAAGTGACCAGTAGGTCAGCCCAAGGCGGCGGCGCACGACATTGACCCACGTATTGGTGGCCAATGCCGTTGTGTAAGCCCAATCGCCAAGGAACGCGAGCCATTTTGCATGGCGCACGACCACGTCGAACTGGTCGCCGTGAATGACCAGAAAGCGCCGGCCGTCGGCCGCCGTGTGCACAGTGGAATCGACCACTTCGACGCCGCCGAAATGACTGCCGAGATAATCGCGCAGAAACTCGTCATGGTTGCCGGGGATATAGACGATACGCGCGCCCTTGCGCCCCTTGCGCAGCAGCTTCTGGACCACATCGTTGTGGGTCTGCGGCCAGTACCACGCCCGCCGCAGCCGCCAGCCGTCGACGATATCGCCGACCAGATAGATCGTCTCGGCATCGTGCACGCGCAGAAAGTCGAGCAGCAGTTCGGCCTGACAGCCGCGGGTTCCGAGGTGAATGTCGGAGAGAAAGAGCGCGCGGTAGTGGCGCGGGGCATCGTCATCCGGCGGCAGGCGGCCGAGCGCCGCCGTATCGTTGATGAACTGGTCCATCATCGTTGATCCCTCATGCCCCGGCAGAAGCGCTCAGGGGCGAAAGACCGGAGCGGCGCGGGGGCCGCGGACGCGAGGACCTCAGGGTCTCAGCCGCTCCGGCGATGAGGGATCAGGACGCGATTCCAGTATCATCCTTGTGACGAAGCGGCTTTTCCCGGCTCCGGCGGCGGCCACAACGCATGAAAATGGTGCACGGGACCATGGCCGTTGCCGATCTTCAACACATCGGCGGCGCGGATTGCTTCGGTGAGATAGGCTTTTGCCCGCGCAATCGCCGGCTCCAGCGCCAGCCCCTGCGCAAGACCGGCGGCAATAGCCGACGACAGGGTGCAGCCGGTGCCGTGGGTGTTCATGGTCACATGGCGCGGTGCGGTGAACCAGCGTCGTTCGCCGCCGGCCGTCACCAGCAGGTCGCGCGCCTGCGGGCCGCTCAGGTGGCCGCCCTTCAGCAGCACCGCATAAGGGCCGGCAGACAGCAGCTTTTCCGCCTGCGCCACGATTTCCGCCTCGCTCTCCGCCAGCGGCAGCCCGGTCAGGCGCGCGGCCTCCGGCAGGTTCGGCGTCAGCAGGTAGGAGCGCGGCAGCAGATATTCGATGAGGGCGGCCACCGCCTCCGGCACCAGCAGCGGATCGCCGGAGGTGGCCACCATCACCGGATCCGCCACCACGGGGCCGCCGTCGAAGGCGTCGAGCCCCTCGGCGATGGCAATGATGGTGTCGATGCGCGAGACCATGCCGATCTTCACCGCCGAAACGGCCAGATCGGAAAAGACGGCGTCGATCTGCGCCCGCACGAACTCCGCCGGCGCGTCGAACACGTCGCTGACGCCGAGGGTGTTCTGCGCCGTCAGCGCCGTCACCACGCTGGCGCCGTAGACGCCGAGGGCGGAAAAGGTCTTCAGGTCGGCCTGAATGCCGGCGCCGCCGCCGGAATCCGATCCGGCAATGGTCACGGCAATGGCGGGGGCTGCGGCGCTCGCCGCGGACTGCGAACCGGTCATGATGCTCTCCGCCGTCAGGCCGCACCGGCCGGGGCCAGCGCCCGGTCGACGGCAAGGCGCAGGGCACGGGCGGCCATCCACGGGTCGGGCGCGGCGGTGATGGCGGAAATGACGGCCACGCCGCCCACGCCCGCGCCGATCACCCCGGCCGCGTTATCCTGCGTGATGCCGGCGATGGCGCCGACCGGCACCCCGTCGTCGCGGCCGCGGATCGCCGTGGCGATGCGCGAGAGGCCGCCAAGCCCCATGGGCGGCTCGGCATCGGCCTTGGAAAGCGTCTGGAAGACCGCGCCGATGCACACATAATCCAGTTCGCCATAGGCCGCCGCGTGGGCATCGGCGATGCTGCCGATGCTGAGGCCGACGATGGCCTGCGGCCCGAGCAGACGGCGCGCATCGCGCACCGCGATATCGCTCTGGCCCACATGGGTGCCGTCGGCGCCGGCCGCGAGGGCCACGTCCACCCGGTCGTTGATGACCAGCGGCACGCCGGTGCCTTCCAGCGCCTGCTTCAGCGCGCGGGCATTGGCGATCATGTCGCGCGTCGAGCCGTGCTTGTCGCGATACTGCACCAGCGTGGCGCCGCCGGCGACCGCCGCACGCGCGACATCGACCAGCGGCCGGCCGCGCGTCTGCAGCGGATCGACCAGACAATAGACCCTGATATCGACAGGGCGGCGAAGACGGGACGGCGCTTCCGGCGCCGGATCGGTGGTGCTCATGTCTCAATTCCCTCCGCCGGCATGATCCGGTTCAGGTACAAGGGGTTGGCGCTGGTGCCTCTCAGCCCCCGGCAGCCGGCTGCCGCCGGTGCACGGGGACACCCCCATGAGATCGTCGTTATGGGCGGCCGGGCGGCCGCCGATGGAACGCCGGCGGCTTTCCGCCGCCGTTGCCGGCATGAGCCGCTTCCGCGGCCCCGCCCGCCGGTCCGCCGGTCTGGCGGGGTGCGGGCCGGGCATCGGGTGCGCGGCAGAGCCGGCGCCGGTTTCATGCCGTTGCGCAACTCTTAGACACTGCCGGCGCCGTGTTCAAGCCGCTTGCGCGCCCGTCCGCGCCCCGGCCCAGTTGACGCCCCGGCCCCGCGGACGCCATACAGCCGGCAAAGATGCAGGGCGCGCCGCAGGGGCGCCCGCTCCGCCCCCCTGCGTTGCCGGAGGCCCGCGCCATGCCCTTCTGTCCGATGCCCTTCGATCTCGCCTCCGCCGCGGCTCCGGCGCACCCGGGCCTGAAGCCGGTCCATGTGGTGGGCGGCGGGCTCGCCGGCTCCGAGGCCGCCTTCCAGATCGCCCGCCACGGCGTGCCGGTGGTGCTGCACGAAATGCGCCCGGTGCGCGGCACCGAGGCCCACCGCACCGAGGGCTTCGCGGAACTGGTGTGCTCCAACTCGTTCCGCTCCGACGATGCCTATGCCAACGCCGTCGGCCTGATCCACGCGGAAATGCGCCGCGCCGGCTCGCTCATCCTCGCGGCCGCCGATGCCAACCCGGTGCCGGCCGGCGGCGCGCTGGCGGTGGACCGCGAGGCGTTTTCCGCCGCCGTCACCGCCGCGCTGGAAGGCCATCCGCTCATCAGCGTGGTGCGCGAGGAGATCGCCGGACTGCCGCCGCAGGACTGGGACAGCGTGGTGGTGGCCACCGGCCCGCTCACCGCCCCGCCCCTTGCCGATGCCATCCGCCAGCTCACCGGCGAAGCCTCGCTCGCCTTCTTCGATGCCATCGCCCCTATCGTTCACCGCGAAAGCGTGAACATGGAGATCGCCTGGTACCAGTCGCGTTATGACAAGCCCGGCCCGTTCGGCACCGGCAAGGACTATCTGAACTGCCCGATGACGCGCGATCAGTATGAGGCGTTCGTGGCCGGGCTGGTTGCCGGCGAGACGGTGTCGTTCCACGAGTGGGAAGCCGACACGCCTTATTTCGACGGCTGCCTGCCGATCGAGGTGATGGCGGCGCGCGGGCCGGAGACGCTGCGCCACGGCCCGATGAAGCCGATGGGCCTCACCAACCCGCGCGATCCGCTGGTCAAGCCCTATGCGGTGGTGCAGCTGCGGCAGGACAATGCGCTGGGCACGCTCTACAACATCGTCGGTTTCCAGACGAAGCTGAAATATGGCGAACAGGCGCGCATCCTGCGGATGATTCCGGGGCTGGAGAACGCCGAATTCGCCCGCCTCGGCGGCCTGCACCGCAACACCTTCCTCAACTCGCCGAAGCTGCTGGACGGCACCCTGCGGCTGAAGGCGATGCCCCGGCTGCGTTTCGCCGGCCAGATCACCGGCTGCGAGGGCTATGTGGAATCGGCGGCGGTGGGGCTCATCGCCGGCCGCTTCGCCGCCGCCGAGCGCCTTGGCCTCGCCCCGCTCGCCCCGCCGCCCACCACCGCGCTCGGCGCCCTGCTCGGCCACATCACCGGCGGTCACCTGTCGCTGGAGGAGGAAGGCACGCCGCGGTCGTTCCAGCCGATGAACGTCAATTTCGGCCTGTTCCCCCCGGTCAGCGTGCCGAAGCCGGAGGACGGCCGCCGCCTGCGCGGCGCTGCCAAGACGCAGGCCCGCAAGCGCGCCATGGCCGAACGCGCGCTGGCCGACCTCGGCCCCTGGCTTGAAGCGAGCGCCCTCAGCGCCGGCTGAGGCACGCTTGACGCGCCGGAACAGGGCCCGGACCGTGCGCAGGGCAGCTCCTTCGCCGGCGTATGACCGGGCGGTAACCAGAGCCGCTGTTTGGTCATGGCTGCCATGTTGGCGGCCTGAAGAGGCCTTTGTGACGGCCCGGCGGCGCCGGGTCTGCCGTTGTTAGCGACTGGTGCGCAAGGCGAAATCGGCCTGCATTGATCCGGCGCAGGCGGCTCTGTGGCCCCTGCCCGCCGGCGGGCAACGGGCGGGCTGTGGCCGCTTTGCAACGCCGGCCGCCGTTTCTTGCCATATTCTGCAGGCAAAGGGCGCCGTCAGAGACCGCCGGCCCGCAAATGCGGCCCGCTCTGAAATCCGGCCCGCCTGCCTTGCCGGCGGTCTGCAACGAACCCTGCGGAGGGACGAGCCATCGCCCTTTTCCGCAACCGGGGCAGCGGCATTGCTGCCCGAACCCGAGATCCGAAAAGACTCCGGCCCGGCCGGAGAGGAGTGACGACCATGAGCAACAAGCATCCGAATGCCGCCGACGCTGCCGGCAACGACCTGACCCCGGCCGCCCAGGAAGCCGCCATTGTGGAAGCCCGGCTTGCCACCCATTACAAGCCCCTCGGCCTGCGCGCCGTTGCCGCCGCCGAAGCGGTGATGCACGAGGACAAGGAAGACGAGCAGGCCCGCTGAGGCCGGCCCGCAAGCGTTCCCGTTGCCGGTTTTCTGTTCCGACACTGCCCTGCGGCCGGAAAGCGATGGCTTCCCGGCCGCAGTCATGTCCGGGCCGCGCCCGTCCGCCGCCGGTCAGGGATAGAGGCGGACCTTGTCCCACGGCTGATCGGCGGCGGGACGGGTGAAGCGGATGCGGTCGTGCAGGCGGAAGGGCCGGTCGTGCCAGAACTCGATGGCGAGCGGCGTGATGCGGAAGCCCGACCAGTGCGGCGGGCGGGGAATCGAACCGAGGCCGAACTTCGCCGCATAGCGCGCCACTTCCGTTTCCAGCGCGAAGCGGTTTTCCAGCGGGCGCGACTGGCGCGAGGCCCATGCGCCGATGCGGCTGCCGCGGGCCCGCGACTGGTAGTAGGCATCGGCCTCTTCAACCGTTACAGACGCAACGGTGCCGCGCACGCGAATCTGGCGGCGCAGGCTTTTCCAGTGAAACACCAGCGCTGCCTTGGGATGGGCCAGAATCTGCCGTCCCTTTGCGCTCTCGTAGTTCGTATAGAAGACGAAACCGCCGGGATCGGCACTCTTGAGCAGCACCATGCGCACATCCGGCATGCCGTCCTCATCCACCGTTGCGACGGCCATCGCGTTCGGATCGTTGATTTCCGCCCGCGTTGCCTCATCCATCCACTCGGCAAAAAGCTGAAATGGCTCGGAAGCGGCAGAGAAGTCACCGCTCATTAACTCGGGCATGGGACGCTCGAACTCGTTCG
>NZ_DAISHT010000076.1:0-2303 GCF_036822375.1 Pseudoxanthobacter sp.
TCGCCGTCGACGCGCACGCCATAGCGCACGCCGTCATAGCGGGCGAGGTTGGAGGAGGCCTCCGCCGGGGCGACGATGTAATAGGCCGGCAGCGCGGCCCGGGTGTGGGGCAGCGAAATCTCGACGATCTCGCAGCCGGCATCCTTCAGCCACGCCGCGCCCTTATCCCACAGGGCGGCGATTTCTTCCGACATGCCCTCGACGCGGTATTCCTTCGGAATGCCGATCCGCAGGCCCTTCAGACTGGCCCCCACGGCCTTCTCGTAATCCGGCACGGCGAGATCGGCAGAGGTGGAGTCCTTCTCGTCGAACCCGGCCATGGCCCTCAGCATCACCGCCGCGTCGCGCACGTCGCGGGCGATGGCGCCGGCCTGATCGAGCGAGGAGGCATAGGCGACGATGCCCCAGCGCGAGCAGCGGCCGTAGGTCGGCTTGATGCCGACCGTGCCGGTCAGCGCTGCCGGCTGGCGGATGGAGCCGCCGGTATCGGTGGCGGTGGCCGCCGCGCACAGCCGCGCCGCAACGGCGGCGGCCGAGCCGCCGGAGGAGCCGCCCGGCACCAGCGGCGTCGCATCGCCGGTGCGCCGCCAGGGGCTGACGACCGGACCGAAAGCCGAGCTTTCGTTGGACGAGCCCATGGCGAACTCGTCGCAGTTGAGCTTGCCCAGCATCACCGCGCCTTCCGCCCAGAGCCGGGCGGTGACGGTGGATTCGTAGGGCGGCACGAAATTGGCGAGAATGTTCGAGCAGGCCGTGGTGCGCACGCCCTCGGTGGCGAACATGTCCTTCACGCCGAGGGGAATGCCCTCCAGCAGGCCGGCCTCGCCGCGCGCAAGGCGGGCATCGCTGGCCGCCGCCATCTGCAGCGCCTTCTCCGGCGTCTCCAGCACATAGGCATTGAGCGGGCGGGCGGTCTCGACGGCGGCGATGTGGGCCTGCGCCACCTCGGTGGCGGAAAACCGGCGGGCCTTCAGCCCTTCGGTCAGGGCGGCGATGGAAAGTTCGGTCAGTTCGGTCATGGGTGTTCAGTCCGGCAGCAGGCAGCGGAAACGGTCAGGCGCGGCAGCGCCGCTCACTCCACGACCTTCGGCACCAGGAAATAGCCGTCTTCGGAAAGCGGCGCGTTGGCGAGCACCTTGTCGGCAATGCCGCCGTCGGTGATGACATCGACGCGCATGCGCAGGCCCGCCGAAACGGCCGAGGTCATCGGCTCCACGCCGGAGACATCCACCTTCGCCAGTTCGTCGACCAGCCCGAAGATGGAATTGAGCTCGCCTTCGAGGCGTTCGGCTTCCTCAGGCGTGACGGCGATCCGGGCCAGATGGGCGACTTTGGCAACGGTGCGGGCATCGACCGACATGGGATGACGACTCCGGCTTGCATGCGCGCCCCGCGGCCGGCGGCCGTGAGACGGGCAGAAACAACAAAGGGCATCGCCGCGAACCCGTGTCCGCGGCGGCTGCCCCCTGATAGCACCGCCCTTTCCGGCGAAACAACAGGGCCGCGCCGCTTTCTCGGCCCGGCCCCGCCATTCAGACGAAATCGGCGGCCGCGAAGGCCTCGTTCTTCTCCGCCACATGCACCACGGTGCGCGAACCGGCCATGGCCGAGACGAACGGATCGGCCGAGGGCGCCAGAATCGGGAAGGTGGCGTAGTGGCACGGCACCACCAGACGGAACTTGAAAAAGCGCTGGCAGGCATAGGCGGCGGTGGCGGCGCTCATGGTGAAGCGGTCGCCGATCGGCACGAGGCCGATATCCGGCTTATGGAACTCGTCGATCAGGTGCATGTCGGAGAACAGGTCGGTATCGCCCATGTGATAGAGCGTCGGTTCGCCCGGCGCCTTCAGCACCACGCCCAGCGGATTGCCGAGATAGACGATGCGGCCGTCTTCCTCCACATAGGCGGACGAGTGCAGCGCCTGCACGAAGGTGACGGAAAACGCCCCGAGCGGCACCGTGCCGCCGGTGTTGCCCATGTCGAGCTTCGTGACGCCCTTCGAGCCGAGCCAGCTGCAGATTTCCGGGTTGGCGACGACGGTGGCGCCGGTCTGCGCCGCCAGTGCCACGGTGTCGCCGATGTGATCGGCATGGCCGTGGGTGAGCACGATGTGCGTGATGCCTTCCGCAGCCTTCGCGACGGAACCGGTGAAGGCCGGATTGCCGGTGAAGAACGGATCGATCAGCACGGAGGCTCCCGGCAGATCGACCCGGAAGGCGCTGTGTCCGTACCAAGTGAGGTGCATGTGCGTTCTCCTGTGCTTGTCTGTTCGCAATGGCGCGGCCGGAGGCCGGCAGGCCAG
>NZ_DAISHT010000076.1:2403-9952 GCF_036822375.1 Pseudoxanthobacter sp.
GTCTGTTCGCAATGGCGCGGCCGGAGGCCGGCAGGCCAGAGCGTGCCGGATGGGGATGGCCGCGGAGGCCGGCGCGGTCGCGACCGCGGCGGCTGCCCGGACGGGCAGCGGCAGCGACGACGCGGCCCGCGCAGGATAGAGGCAGGCGACACGGCTGAGACGCCGGGCCGGCATCAGAACGGCCGGCCATGACAAAGGCGCGACAGCCGGCAACACGACAGCCGGCGGCACGAGACAGGCAACGACACAAAAAGCGACCCACGGCCGGGAAGGATGCCGCAGCGCGATTTTGCCTGTCGCCGGCCCGCTCCGGCAGCGCCGGAGGATTGTTGCCGGGTGCGGCCGTTACAGCCGCGCGGCCGTTACAGCCGCGCGCCGGTGCCGGCCTGATGCCGGGCTGCAACACTACAGGCATCCCGGTGCCGGAGGCAACGCCGCCGGCGCGGCGCGATGTGGCCGCCATGAGAATGCGGCGACAGAATCCGGGGGCGAATCGCGCCCCGGGCCGCGCTTCGGATCTCGCCGTCACGGGGCGGGCTGTGTTAGCGTTCGCCCGTCTCTCCTGCCCGCCCGGCCGCAGATGCTGCGGCCTTGCTCGTTCGCTGCCCGGAAAATCCGGGCCCGGGACCGCCTGCCCCCGGGGTTCATGTCCATGAGTTCGCTGCAATGACGACGCCCACGATTCGAATCGAGGATCTGGCCCCCTATCTGATCGGGGAGGCCCGCATTCTCGGCCTCGATCTCGGCACCAAGACCATCGGCCTTGCGCTTTCCGATGTCGGCCGGCGCATCGCCTCGCCGATGGAAACCATCCGCCGCACGCGCTTTGCCGCCGATGCCGACGCCCTGCTCGACATCGCCGACGAATTCGGCATCGCCGCCATGGTGATCGGGCTGCCGCTCAACATGGACGGCAGCGAGGGGCCGCGGGCCCAGTCGACCCGTGCCTTCGTGCGCAACCTCGCCCAGCTCACCGACGTGCCGGTGGTGTTCTGGGATGAGCGGCTGTCGACGGTCGCCGTCACCCGCACCCTGCTCGCTGCCGATACCTCCCGCGCCCGGCGCGGCGAGGTGGTGGACAAGATGGCCGCGGCCTTTCTGCTGCAGGGCGCGCTCGACCGGCTGAACGGCTTTCTGGCCGAGCAGGACGGCGAGGCGGACGACGGCGGCGCCTGAACCGCCGCACTCCGCCCGGCCTTCGCCGCCCCTGCGCGACCCGCGCCGGCCCGCCCGGCCCGGCCGCGGCCGCCCCTTTATGCGGGGGTGGTGTGCGGTGTCCGGCCGGCCTTCAGGCGCCGGGTCCGCCCCAGTCGACACTCACGGCCGGGGCCGGCTTGAGGCGCAGCGGCTGGCCGGCGGCAACGAAGATCACGTCGCTGGCCGCTGCGGCGACGGCCTGATTGAGACGGCCCTGCGCATCGCGGAACCGGCGGCCGAGCGGCGTCTGCGGCACCAGACCGAGGCCGATCTCGTTGGAAACGAGAATGACCGGCGCCGCCGCACCGGCCAGCACCGCCACGAGGCCCGCGCTTTCGGCGGCGATATCGCGCTCTGCCATCATCAGGTTGCTGAGCCACAGCGTCAGGCAGTCGACCAGCACCACCCGGCCCGGCCGCGCCTCGGCGGCAATCGCCTGCGCCAGCGCCAGCGGCGCTTCCACGGTGTGCCAGCCGGCCCCGCGGTCGGCCCGGTGACGGGCGATGCGCCGCGCCATCTCGTCGTCGCCGGCCTCGGCAGTGGCCAGATAAACGCGCTCGCGCCCGCTCCGACGGCTCAGCTCTTCCGCAAAGGCGCTCTTGCCCGAGCGGGCACCGCCCGTGACCAGCACCACCGCCGCCCGGCGCACCGACTTTTCCCCAGCACAGTCCATCGCGCGCTCCGCCCGTCAGAGACCTCATATTTCCACTGAAAGGCTGGATATCCCGTCGCGCCGGGCACCGCCAGCGCACACCACAGGGTTCGCAGAACCGGTTCCGGCGCTGTGAATAAGTGGGCGAAAATCGCTTTGCCGCCGCAAAAGGGCTTGGCAAGCGGGATCGGGATCAATATACACCCGTCTCGAGCCGGTCACCACCGGCTCTGGTCCCCGGTAGCTCAGTCGGTAGAGCAAGCGGCTGTTAACCGCTGGGTCGCTGGTTCGAGTCCGGCCCGGGGAGCCATCCTTTCCTGTCTGCCTGTAACCGAACAGGCTCATGAAGACAGAAAGGCGCAGGTGAGGCCACAGGCCCCTGTGAACTTCGGACTCGACAATCCCTCATTATCCAGTGCGCCGTTTTATCCAATGCCCCGTTTTCCGCTGAGACAGGCTGTCTGCATCAGCATCGGCCGGCATTTCTGCGTGTTGCATCTCACCGCAGCGCCGGTTCGCCGCGCCTGACCGGGCGCCCGGTTCGTGTGCGTCCCGCCCGTATGCATCCCGCCCGTATGCGTCCCGCTCCTGCACCCGGCCTGCCGGAGACCCCTGCCTGTCGGAGACCGTGCCGCGAGTGCTAACCTGACGGAAGCGTGCGCCGGCCGTCCGGGCCGGCACACCGCCCGGCGAGGAGAGCATCCCATGAATCCGCCCGTCATCAGCCGCATCGGCGACAGGGTGCTGCGCACCCCGGCCAGCCCCGTCGATCCGGCCGTCATTGAAAGCGATGCCGTGCAGGGCCTCATTGCCGCGATGATCGCCACCATGCGGGCGGCCCCCGGTGTGGGGCTGGCCGCCCCGCAGATCGGCGAATCGCTGCGCATTCTGGTGGCCGAAGATACCGGGGCCGCCGTGCAGGCCCTCGGCCCCGATCGCGCCGGCGAGATGGAGCGCCGCCCCTTCGGCCCGGTGGTGATGATCAACCCGGAATGGCGCCCGGTGGGCACCGAAATGCGCACGTTCTTCGAGGGCTGCCTGTCGATTCCCGGCTACGGCGCCCTTGTGACCCGCCATCGCGTCATCGAGGTGCGCTATCTGGACGAGAACGGCGCCGGGCATGACTGGACGCGTTTCCACGGCTGGCCGGCCCGCATTCTCCAGCACGAGGCCGACCATCTCGACGGCGTTCTCTACACCGACCGCATGATCGCCCGCTCGTTCATGACCGCCGAGGCCATGCGCGGCGAGATGGCCCGGCCGATCGCGGAAATTCTGGGCGAATTCGGCGCCCTGCCGGCCGCCGCCCGGCCGCGTTTCGGCTGACGGTGCACAGCCGCGGACAAAATGGCGCGCGGCCGCCACCTGCCCCAATGCCGCCGCATGGGCCACGCCACTATGGCCGCCGGAATCGCCGCCGGCTGCCGGAAGTTCTGTGCCGGCGCGCGGCCCCGTCGCTGTTTTTTGCCCGATGCCGCTCTTTACCCGATGCCGCCCTTCAGGACCCGCCCGATGCGCCCCGCCCGCCTGCCCCGCCCTGCCGCCCGCCGCCGCCTGCTGCCCCGCCGCCTTGCCGCTGTCGTTCTCGCCGGCCTGACGGGTGCCGTGGCGGTGACCGGCCTTGCCGGCAGCGGGCTCCTCGGCACCACGGCTCTGGCGCAGGCGGCCGGCGCGCAGTTCGTGGCGCCGAAGCCGGAAACCTGCGAGAGCATCGCCACGCGGCTGCGCCGCTCCGTGCATCTGGCCTTCACCACCGCCGAAATCGCCTTCACCGACCCGATCAACGGCTGGAAGGGCCGCGCCTGCCGCATTGCCGCCACCGGCCGCGGGCTGCCTTACCGCACGCTGGAAAGCGCCCTCAAGGCCATCGAGGCGCCGTTCGCCGACTGGACCGTCGACAAGTCGCGCAGCACCGTCGGGCCGACAGGCGAACTGAAGAGCTTCAAGAACGGCGACCTCATCGCCGTGGTCTCCGCCGAGTGGAACCCGCCGCCGGGCGTGTGCAGCGCCGAGCAGGCGCTGGCCGCCTGCAAGGTGGCGCCGGCAAAGCGCATCTGGTCGGTGTCGGTCGATCTGGTGCAGCGCGCCCCCAAGGCCGACTGAGGCCGGCATGAGCCACCCCCAGCATCCGCAGCCGGCAGACCGGCACCGCAGCGACCGCCCCGCACCGCGCCGCCTGCCGGCGCTGCTGTCGCGGCTGCGGGCCGAGCCCGGCCTGCTGGCGGCCTTTCTGGCGGCCTGCGGGCTGTTCCTCACCTTCGCGTTCATTGCCGATCATGTGATGGAGCGGGAGGCCTTCCGCTTCGATCCCGCGTTGCTGGGCGCATTGCGGCAGCCCGGCGACCCGGCCCGGCTCATCGGTCCGGGCTGGCTTGCCGAGGCGGCGCGCGATGTCACCGCCCTCGGCTCCACCGTGGTGCTGATCATGGTGCTGGCGATCGGCGTCGGCTACCTGTGGCTCAGCCGGCGGCGCACCACGGCCCTGCTGCTGATTGCCGCCGTGGGGGGCGGGCAGATGCTCTCCTCCGCCCTGAAATGGCTGGTGGACCGGCCGCGGCCGGATGTCGTGCCGCATCTGGCGGAAGTCTCGACGGCGAGCTTTCCGTCCGGCCATTCCACACTGTCGGCGGTGGCCTATCTCACCATCGGCGCGCTGCTGGCGCAGGCCCAGCGCGAGCGCCGGGTGCGGCTGTTCATCATGGCCGTCGCCCTGCTGCTGACGGTGATGATCGGCGCAAGCCGGGTGCTGCTCGGCGTGCACTGGCCTTCGGACGTGGTGGCCGGCTGGGCGCTCGGGGCATTCTGGGCGCTGGCGTGCTGGATGGCCGCGCGGCTGATGCAGCAGGCCGGCAACCGCTAGACCACCGCCGTGCTAGACCACCACCGTGACCGACCGCGCGGCCCGCGTCAGCCCGGTATAGAGCCAGCGCGCCCGGTCCTCGCGGAAGGCATGGCTCTCGTCGAACAGCATCACCCGGTCCCACTGCGAGCCCTGTGCCTTGTGCACCGTCAGGGCATAGCCGTAGGTCAGTTCGTCGAAGTGGCGCAGGATATCCCACGACAGTTCGCCCTCGCGCCCGGCGAAGAAATGCGGGTGCACGGAGACCCGCCGCCGCTTGCGCGCGGTGCCGGCGTCCTCAGGGTCGATATGGAGCTGCACGACGCGCTCGTCGGCCGAAATGACCTCCGCCACCGACCAGATGCCGCCGTTGAGCAGCCCCTTTGAGCGGTTGTTGCGCAGGCAGACCAGCCGCTCGCCCACATTGGGCACCGTCCCCTCATAGCTCTTCAGGGCGCGCAGGCGGCCGTTATAGAGGTGGCGGGTGCGGTTCAGCCCGACCAGCACCTGATCGGCTTCAAGCACATCCTCGCTCTCCAGTTCGCGCCGGGAAATGACGCGGCTGTCGCCGTAAGTGCCGGGAATGAGCCCGCCGCCCTCGCGCACATCCATGGAAAGCCGGATCAGCGGATTGTCGCGGGCCTGCCGGTGCACCTCGGTCAGCATCACATCCGGTTCGTCGCGGGTGAAGAAACCGCCCCCCTTGACGGGCGGAAGCTGCGCCGGATCGCCCAGCACCAGCACCTTGGTGCCGAAGGCCAGCAGATCCTTGCCCAGCGCCTCGTCGACCATCGACACCTCGTCGACGATCACGAGGTCGGCATTCTTCACGGCACTGTCGCGGTTGAGCACGAATTTCGGCGCGCCGGCATTCTCGTCTTCCAGCTTGTAGATCAGGCTGTGCAGCGTGGACGCGCCGGTGCAGCCCTTGGATTGCAGCACCAGCGCCGCCTTGCCGGTGAAGGCGGCAAAGGCAACCTTGCCGTCCACGGCGGAAGCGATTTCGCGGGCCAGCGTCGTCTTGCCGGTGCCCGCATAGCCGAACAGCCGGAAAACCGGACGGCCCGGATCGGACAGCCAGCGTGACACCGCCTTCAGCGCCGCCTCCTGCTGAGGCGACCAGCGTGGTTCGGACATCAGAAGCACTCAACCGTTGAACAGGGCCGCCCGCGCCGCAGCGGCAACGCACAAGGCCGGAGAGCAGAGCCGGAGGCGCAGGGGAGGGCAAGAGCCGGATAGCGCACGGCAGAGCACGATTCGTCCGCCCGCGTCCACCGCCGGCAGGCACGCGCAGGCACAGCCTGTTTCTATCCTGCCGATCCTGTCCCGAATTCCCGCCCTGCCCCGTCGGCAGCCGCGTAGGGGGCAGCGTCTCCGCCCGTTTCTCTAGCACAGGACCGCGGGAAGCGAACCCCGGCCCGGCCAACCGGCGCCGCTCTCTATCGGGCGCCGGACCCGCCACCCCAAGCAGAAAGCCCCTGAAGGGGCCCTGCAGCCCGGAGTGAAAACAATGCCGATGACGATTTCCACCCTGAAGAAGGTCGCCCTTGTCGGCGCCGCCCTCGCCGTTCTTTCCGCGCCCGCCTTGGCGCAGAGCGCCGCCACCCCGCCGGCCGACGACGAGACGGCGGCCGCGGCTCCGGCCCCGGATGACGGCGCCCCGGCCCGCCCGGATCGCGGCCCCGGCAGCCGTGACTGCGACGGCACCGGCCCCCACGGACCCGGCATGGGTCAGGGGATGGGCCCCGGCATGATGGGCGGCATGGGCCGCGGCGGAATGGGCCCCGGCTGTCCCGGCGCGCCCGGTTCCCATGGCATGGGTCCCGGCATGATGGGGGCTGGCATGATGGGCGGTCCCGGCATGATGGGGCCGGGTATGGGCGGGCTCGGCCTGCCGCCCACCAAGGGCGCGGTGCTGGTGTTCGACCGCGGCGGCCCGGGCGGCCGCATCATCATCAAGTGTGCCGACAGCGACAGCACGGAAGCCTGCGTCAAGGCCGTGGCACCGCTGATCGACAAGGGCCTTGCCGCCCTGCCGCAGCGCGGCCCGAAGGGCGGCCCGGCTCCGGCACAGCAGCCCTGACACAGCAGCCCTGACGAAGTGACCGGCGGGAGCGGCCTTTCCGCTCCCGCAAGCCGGCGCTTCCACAACCGCCCGCGCCGTTCGCACAACCTTAATGTGGCGCACCCTCTGCTCCGGCAATCCTGCCTTGCCGGAGCGCTTATAATTTCCGCATTGCCTGCGGATCTCAAATCAAGAAATACCATCGTCCGGCAGGACCGCCTGTGATACATACTTATGCGAGTGCTTGTCGCTGAATTAACACGTTTAAGGCACGGACGATGGCGGAAGAGGCACGATCGGATTCCGAGGCACGTGGTGAACAGGCCGTCGATTCCGACACGGCGCTGCGCCCCATCAATCCCTATCTCAGCTATTATCCGCAGCCGATGTCCGAGCGCAGGGCGCGCTACGAGGCGCGGCGGGCGCGTTTCCTGCGGCAGAAACTGCCCATGGGGCACCCTTATCGCGATATGCCGCCCTGGGTGCCGTATAATGTCGCCCGGATGGTCGGCTGGCTGCAGCGGGTTTCCCGGCTCGGCTGAGCCGTCCTGAACCCGTTTGACCACGCCCCCGCCAACAGCCCGGCGCCTTCACCCGCCGGCTGCGAAGCCAAATCCGTTCAGGAAGCAAAGTCCGTTCAGGCAGGGCCGGCAGGCCGGCTGGTCAGGCCGGCAGTCAGACAAGACCCGCAAGAGAACCCCCGCAGGGCCGGCACAGGCCGTTGCGGCGCCCCGGCCTGCCCCCCCCGGCAATCTCCCGAAAACCCGGACTCTGCGAAGACGACGGCGAACCCTGA
>NZ_DAISHT010000076.1:10052-15730 GCF_036822375.1 Pseudoxanthobacter sp.
TGCCGGATGCAAAGATCTGCCGGATGAAACGGTTTGAGGGTCGCCCCCAGCTGGCTTGGGGGGAGGGGAGCCAGGGGCGACCACTCTGCCGGCCCGGTCGTTGGGGGGCAATACCGGGCGGCGCATCTGCATCCGCGGTTGGGGGGCGAGCGGATGCAGAATTCAGGTAACAGCCGTTCAGATAACGACTGCGGCGGCAGCGTTCCGGCTGGCTGGCGCCGCACGAAACGCTGCAATACCGGTGCCGGGCAGAGACCGGTTGTCGGACAGTCCTGCGAAACTGCGACGCCTCCGGGTGCCCCTTTGCGGCCACGAGGACCGGAAACGGACCGGTGCGTCACTTTCTGAACTGTCCGGTTTAGTATTTCATACCTCAGGAAAGTCCGTCCGACAATCCATTCCTGCCCGGGAGGCCGACTTTCGGCCGCTACATTCTCCCGCAGCCGCGGGAGCTTCCCGCCGGAGCGCCCGGCTCAGCCGGCCCCGGCCACCGGCACCGCCAGCACCGGTGCGGCGATGACCGGCACGGACGAGGCCGAAGGCGGTCCGGCCTGCATCAGCAAATCCGCCCGCGCGGGATCGAAGCGAACGCCGAGCCCGGCCGGGGCATCCACCGCCACCGTGCCGGCACCATAGACGAGGCCGCTCGCCGGATCGTCGGCCAGCTCATCGGCGCCGGAAAGCGACACCAGCCGCGCCTTGGTGGCATCGGCGGTGTGCAGCGCCGCAGCGGTGGCGACCGCGCCTTCCTGCGTCTGCCCGATCATCACCGGCACCCGCGCCTCGGCCAGCACATGGGCGGCCCGCACGGTGGCGGAAATGCCGCCGAAGCGCACCAGCTTCAGGTTCGCCCACACCCGGCCGCCGCCGGAGGCAATGCGCTCCACATCGGCAAGGGTCGAAAGCCCCTCGTCGAGAATGACCGGCACCGGGCTTTGCGCCGCCACGCTGAGCAGGGTGGCGAAATCGCCGGTCGCCGCGGGCTGCTCGACATAGTCGATGTCATAGCCGGCAAGGGCCTCAATGTTGCGCAGCGCCGTTTCGGCCGGCCAGCGGCCGCCGGCATCGGCGGAAAGCGAAACCGCCTCGCCGAATCGCGCCCGCAACTGGCGCATCCGTTCCCGGTCGGCCTCGGGGCTGCCGACGCCGACGACGACCTTCAGCCGCCGGAACCCGCGCGCGACCAGCCGCTCGGCCCGCGCGAGGCTGAGCGCCAGCGGTTCATGACGGAGCAACTGGCTGGTGTGGCGCACCAGCCGGGCCTCGCTGCCGCCGCCGATCAGCGAGGAAACCGGCCGGCCGGCTTCCGAAGCCGCCAGATCGTGCAGCGCCGTATCCACCAGCATGCGGACCGGCACCGGCCATTCGGCCGCCAGCCCGGGAAACTCGTGCAGCAACACGCGGGGCGAGCGGTCCCACGGCACGGCGGCAACGGCGGCCATCGCCGCACGGATCATCGCCGCCGGGCGATAGTCGTCCGAGCCGAACAGCCGGTGCAGCCGGTCGAGCCGCACTTCGCCGACACCCTCGTGCCCGTCCCGCTCGATGAGCAGATAAAGCAGTTCCCGCACGGTGCGCGCCGGCGCCAGAGCGGTCAGGCCCGCCCCGCCATCCGCGGCCGCATCGGCCGCTGTCCGCTCACCCGGCCGCAGCCGGGCCGAAAACAGCCTCACCCTCAGTTCCATGTCGCTCTCGCCCCACCGTCCGGGCGGACGGTTCCCTCCCCCGCATTTTGTTATCCGGCGCCGTCCCGGATTGCTGCTCCGGCTGCGGAATGCCGGGCCGGTCCGGCACCGTTTCGCGGGCTCCTCTCCCCAGAAGAGACCCCAGCATAGCCCCCCCGGCCAGCCCCACCAACCCGGCCCGGCCCTTCCGGAGCGCGTTGCCGGCAAAAAGTCCTGTGAGTGTATACATATATCCACGATTGCCGCAGACTGTGTCGCCGGCACTTACATTTTTTTGAACGGATCCGGCCGTGAAGAACGACACAACCATTTTCATGCACCTGTTTCGGCGCTAGGTTGCGCAATCAGAACGCGCATTACAGTTGTGAGAGAGAGTCATGCGTGTTCACACAAATGTGCCCAGACTGCATCGGACGGCGCCTGACGACCGCCGGCCGGCGCAGACCGCGAAGATGAGTGTGCCACTCCGATGATGACCCCGGCAGTCTTCGACGATACCTTCGAAATCCCCGCCCCCGCCGATGAGAGCACTCCCCCGCCCGCGACCGGCAAGCGACCACCCAAGACCCAGACCCAGTTCGTGCTGGCCAACATGATCATCGGGCTGGTGCGCAGCCGGCATCTGGCGCGCGGCCATCACCTGACCGAACAGTGGCTGGCGGACGAGTTGTCCGTTTCCCGCACGCCGGTGCGCGCCGCCCTGCGGCTGCTGGCGGACCGCGGCATCGTGGATGCCCGCGAGCGGCAGGGCTTTTTTCTGGCCGTGGAGGGCGCGGAGATCGACACTCTGGCCGGCATTGCCGTGCCGTCCACGCCCGAGCAGGCCTTCTATGCCACGCTGATCCGCGAGCGGATGGCCCGCCGGCTGCCCGATTCCATCACCCAGACCGAGCTCGCGCAGACGTTCCGCGTCAACCGCGTGGTGCTGCTGCGCACCCTGAGCCGCATGGCTGACGAAGGGCTGATCGAGCGCAACCGCGGCCATGGCTGGCGCTTTCTGCCCTGCCTCGACAGTTTCGAGGCGCTGGGTGCCAGCTACGCCTTCCGGCTCATTCTGGAGCCGGCGGCGCTGATGCAGCCCGGCTATGCCGCCGATGCGACAACCCTCGACCGGCTGGAGGCCGAGCACCGCCGGCTGCTGGTCGACGGCATTTCCGCCAGTACCACACCCGGAACGCTGTTCGGCCTCGATGCCAGCTTTCACGAAGCGCTGGCGCGGTTTTCCCGCAATCCCTATTTCGTGCAGGCCGTGCAGCAGCAGAACCGCCTGCGCCGGCTGATGGAATATCGCGGCGCCTTCAGCGACCGGCAAATTCACACCTGGGTGCACGAACATCTGGCGGTGCTGAACGCCGTGCGTGCCGGTAACCAGCCGGAGGCCGCGCGGATGATGAAAGCCCATCTGGAAAACGCGCAGGCCAATCCCCCCGAAACGGCCGGCTGGGCGGCGGCACGCTGACTGCGGGCGGCGGGCAGGGGCACGCAAGGGACAAGCACACGCAAGGGACAAGCGCACGCAAAGAACCGGCGCACGCAAAAGCCGGCCGGGCGGCTTCGGTCCGCCGCCGATGTGCGCTAGTCTGGCGGCGAACCCGCGCGGCCCTGCCGCGCGCCGCTTTTCCGCCTCCCCGCCGGCACGCCCGTTCATGAGCCCTCCCGCGTCCCCTCCCCGCTTTCTCGATGCCGGCGACGGCGGCCTTGTCATCGAACTCGGCCAGAGCATCGATCCCGCCATCAGCGCACAGGTGATGGCGCTCGATGCCGCGCTGGCGGCCCGCCGCCTTGAAGGCGTGCGTGAGCAGGTGCCGAGCTATCGGTCCCTGCTGGTCATGTTCGATCCGCTGGTCACCTCCCGTCAGGCAATCGCTGCGGCCGTGCAGGCGCTGTGGCCGCCGCCGCCGCTGCCCACGGCCGACATCACGCTGTGGCGGGTGCCGGTGCTCTATGGCGGCGCGGCCGGCGCGGATCTCGCCTTCGTCGCCGCCACCCACGGCCTCAGCGAAGAAGCGGTGGTGCGGCTGCATGCCGGGGCCGCCTATCGCGTCTATATGATCGGCTTTGCGCCGGGCTTTGCCTATCTGGGCGGCCTGCCGGCGGCCCTTGCCACCTCGCGCCGCAGCCACCCGCGGCCGGCCACCCCGCCGGGCTCGGTCTCCATCGGCGGCGAGCAGACCGCCGTCTCCCCGCCGCTGCCGATCCCCTCCGGCTGGCACCTCATCGGCCGCACGCCGGTGCGCTCCTACGATCCGGCGCGGGAAAGCCGGCCGGTGCTGTTTGCCCCCGGCGACCATATCCGCTTCGAGCCCGTCGGCACGGCCGAGTTCGAGGCGCTGTCGGCGGCCGCCGAAGCCGGCGACCCCGTGGCCCGCGCCGAACGGCTTGCGGCATGAGCGCCGGGCCGGGCGGCACCCTGACGGTGCACGATGGCGGAGTTCTCGCCACGCTGCAGGATTTCGGCCGCTTCGGCTGGCAGCGCGCCGGCATCTCGGCGTCCGGGGCCATGGATGCCGTCGCCATGCACATCGCCAACCGGCTTGCGGGCAACGCCCCCGGGGTGGCGGTCATCGAGGCGGCCATGACAGGCCTCGCCTTCAGCGCCGATGTGCCGCTGCGCATCGCGCTTGCCGGCGCGGAGGGGGCCTTCACCATTGCCGGCGCACCCGCCGCGCCGTGGCGCGCCCATGACGTGCCGGCCGGCGCAGACGTGCGGATCGGCGCGGCGCGCACGGGGCTGCGCTTCTATCTGGCGGTTGCGGGCGGGTTTGCCGTGGCGCCGGTCATGGGCAGCCTTTCCACCCACACCCGGTCCGCGCTCGGCGGCTTCCACGGCCGTGCGCTTGCCGCCGGCGACCGGCTGCCGGTGGTTGCCCCGCCGGTCGCCGGCCCCTGCCTCAGCCTGCCGGCTGCGCGCCGCCCGGACACCGGCGGGCCGGTGCGTGTCGTCATGGGGCCGCAGGACGATGCCTTCACCGCCGCCGGGCTGGAGACCTTTCTCGCCGCCGTCTGGCGCCTGTCGGTCCGGGCCGACCGCATGGGCTGCGAACTGGAGGGGCCGGCGATCGGGCACCGCGCCGGCTTCAACATCGTCTCCGACGGCATCGTGAACGGCTCGGTTCAGGTGCCCGGCCACGGCCGGCCGGTGGTGCTGCTGGCCGACCGGCAGCCGACCGGCGGCTATCCGAAGATCGCCACCGTCATCGGCCCCGATCTGGCGAAGCTGGCGCAGCGGCGGCCGGGCGAGGAGATCCGCTTCCGGGCGGTCGGTGCGGACGAGGCCGAGGCCATCGCCCGCGATCACGCCCGCTGGCTCGCGGCGCTGGAAACCGCGCTGGTGCCCGCCGGAAGCCCCGGTCTTTCGAGCGAATTTCTGCTGGCGCAGAACCTTGCGGGCGATGCCACGGATGCTGCGGCCGAACCGTTCGCCGGCTGATCAGCCGCTCTTGCGGCCGGCCGCCAGCATCCAGTTGAGCACCAGCCGCCAGTCGGTCATGCGGATGGGGGTGCCGTGGGAGCCGGTGTCGAACAGGGTGAAGCGCATCGGATAGCCGGGATAGGCGGCCTTGACCGCCTTGAAGAACTTCTCCTGCCCGAGCCAGGGGATCACGGCATCGTCGCTGCCGTGGCCGAGATAGATCGGCAGCCACGCGGCCGGGGGCGTCGCCCGGATGACGGACAGATATTTGTCGTCGGTCACCGAGCCGAGCAGCAGCATGCCGCCCATCAGGCGGCTGGTGGAGGGATTTTCCGCCAGCCGCCAGCACAGCACCCCGCCATAGGACCCGCAGGCGACGAAGATCGGCGCGCCGGGGCTCTTCTGCGCCAGCAGCTGCATCAGCGCGGCGATGTCGGCTTCGCCCTTGTCGCCGAAATCGGTGAAGTCGGTGGAGACATAGAGCCCGCCGTTGCGCACCATCAGGTTCTTGATGCGGTTGAAATTGCCGCCGAACATCCAGTCGTTGTTGCCCTGATAGCGGTCGCCGCCCTGCCCGTGCA
>NZ_DAISHT010000077.1:0-15715 GCF_036822375.1 Pseudoxanthobacter sp.
GGCGGCCCCGCCGCGCGCGGCCCGACGCTTCAGGATCTGCTCGCCGATTCGGAGGCCGGGCCGCTCGCCCGGCTGTTCGAGTGCGTTGCCGAGCAGACAACGCTGGCCGATGCACGGCGCCGCATGGACGGGGTGAGCGGCTGTCAGGACCTGTTCGTCACCGCCACCGGCCGCAAGGACGAACCGATGCTGGGCTGGGTGACCAACAGCACCCTGCTTCAGTCCCTGCGCGTGTGATCCCGCCTCAGGCCGGCAGCCCCAGCCGGGCGAGATCGGCGGCGAGCTTCTCCGGCCCGGTAAAGTGCAGGCCGGTGAAGCCGCAGCCCTCCGCCGCCGCCACGTTGGCCGGCAGATCGTCGATGAACACCGCCCCCTCGGGGCGGATGTCGTAGCGCTCTGCCAGAAGGCGGAAAATGGCCGGGTCCGGCTTCATCATCTTCTCGTAGCCGGACACGACGATGCCGCGGAAGTGGCGGAAGAAGCCGAAGCGGTCGCGGGTTTCGTCGAACACTTCCATGGGAAAGTTCGTCAGCGCGTAGAGCGGCACGCCGGCCCCGGCAAGCTGTTCGAGAATGTCGACCGTGCCGGCGATGGCATCGGGAATGGTCTCGCTGAAGTGCGTGCGATAGGCCCGGATCAGCGCCTCGTGCTGCGGATAGAGCGCGATGCGCTCGGCCAGCGCCTCATCCCATTCGCGCCCGCCGTCGAGGGTGGCGTGCCAGTCCATCGGCAGAACCGTGGTCAGGAAGTGGTCGACGGCGGCCGCATCCGGCAGCCTGTCGCGATAGAGGCGCGGGCGGTCCCATGTCAGCAGCACGTTGCCGAGGTCGAACACCACGGTGGCCGGCGGCGACTGGCGGGGCGGGACGGGCGCGTGGGCGGTCATTGCGGGGCTCCTGAGGGGCGGCGTCGTGGGGCGGGGCTGTGGGGTTGGGGTGGGGCCGTGGGTTGGGGCGGGGCCGCGGGTTGGGGCGGGGCCGTCCTGGACGGCGGCGCGGATGGTGGGCGGCCGGCGGCGCGCGGTCAAGGCGCGCTGTTTCCGCGCCGGCGCCGGCTGCCTGTCTTGCGACAGGTTCGCACAGGCATGCAGATGGTGCGTGCCCGGCCCTCGAACCGGCGGGTTCGCGTTCCTATATGCAGCGCAGGCGTTGCTTGTGACGCATCCGATCCCGTGCACCAGAAGGAAGTCCGATGTCTTTCTCCGACCGCTGCCGCCAGCTTGTCGCCGTTCTCGCGGTGGGGCTGACTTTCGCGGCCGTGACCCTGGACAATGCCGATGCCCGCAAGGGCGGCAGTTTCGGCAGCCGCGGCACGCGCACCTACAGCGCGCCGCCCCCCACAGCCACTGCGCCCGGCGCCGCCCAGCCGGTGCAGCGTTCCATGACGCCCCAGAATCAGCCGGGCATGAATCAGCCGGGCGTTAACAACCCGGCCGCCGGCATGGCGCAGCAGGCGCGCCGGCCGGGCTTTTTCGGCGGCGGCTTCTTCGGTTCCATGCTGGGCGGCCTGATGCTGGGCGGCCTGTTCGGCATGCTGCTCGGTCAGGGTTTCGGCGGCATGGCCGGCCTGTTCGGCCTCATCGTGCAGGTCGTGCTGATCGCTCTGGTGGCCATGCTGGTGATGCGCTTCCTGCGCAGCCGCAACAGCGGGGGCCCGGCGATGGCCGGCGCCGCGCCGCGCCCGGGTGCCGTGCCCAATGCCGGCGCGCAGCGGCCGCAGCAGGCCGCCTATCAGGCGCACGGGCCGCTTGGCGGCGGCAACGGCGCCCCGCGCGGGCCGAAAGTCGGGACGCTGCAGGTGAAGCCGGCCGATTTCGACCGCTTCGAGAAGATGCTGACCGAGGTGCAGGGCGCCTTCGGCCGGGAGGATTTTGAAGCGCTGCGCCGCCTGACGACGCCGGAAATCCTGTCTTATCTCAGTCAGGAACTGGCGGAGAACATGTCGAAGGGCCTCAGGAACGAGGTTTCGTCCGTGCGTCTGCTGCAGGGCGATCTGGCGGAGGCATGGCGGGAGGACGACACCGACTACGCCACGGTTGCCATGCGTTATGAGGCCATCGACCTGATGCGCCGGCGCAGCGATGGCAGCGTGGCGGAAGGCAACCCGCAGGTGCCCGCGCAGTCGACGGAACTGTGGACCTTCGTGCGCCGCCCCGGCAGCGACTGGCTGCTTTCGGCCATTCAGGAGGCCTGAGGGCCTCTGCCCGTTCGTGACTGCAAGGGCCGGCTCCCGGAGACGGGGCCGGCCCTGTTGTTTTTGCGGGTCGCCGCCGGCCGGCCGCCCGCGTCGCTGCAGCGCACCCGGCCGGCGGCAGCGCGCGCCCTGCTGCCTTGACGGGTGGCCGCGGGCCGCCGCACCATGGCGCTGACCGGTCTCGCACGGGCGAAGCCGGCCTTCAGCAGGAGACAGTTCCGATGGAAGAAACCGTGTTCGCCGTTGGCGATGTCGTGGAGCTGATTTCGGGCGGGCCGTGGATGACGGTGGTCTATATCGCGCAGAGCGGCGAGATCGGGGTGGCGTGGTTTGCCGGGACCACTGTCGGCCGCGAGCTTTTCCCGCCGGCCGCGCTGCGCAAGCGTCAGGACTGAAGCCGGACGGCGCCGGAGCGGGCGCGAGGGGGAAGCCGGGCGGCCCGTACCTGAGCGCGCGATGGGCCCGGACCCGGTCCTAATCGGGCCGGGACTTGGGCCTGTGCCGGGACTTGGGCCTGTGCCGGGACTTGGGCCTGTGCCGGGACTTGGGCCCGTGCCGGGTCTCGGCCGGGGCCGGCTCAGGCGGGCGGGCCGGCGTGGCTGCTGGCAGGTATCTGGCTGCTGGCAAGTGTGTGGCTGGCGGCCAGTGCGTGCAGCACCTGCAGGGCCGCCGCGGCATCGGCCTCGGCCACGAACAGGTGGTCGTGGTGAAAGCCGGCCACCGGATTGACGCCGATGCCCGCGGCGGCGAGCCGGCCGGCGACGGCCGCCATGAAGCCCACCGCCTCCAGCGACGACGGCACCGTCAGCGTGATCATGCGGCACGGGAAAACGCCGGCGAGGCCGGCGGCGAGGGCCTCGTCCCGCGGCAGCACCAGCGTGGTGCCTTCCGCCTCTTCCATGCGCATCACGGGGCCGAGGCCCGCCGGCATCGTGCGGCCGGCCGGCACGGTGACATAGACCAGCACCGGCCCGACGAGGCGCGCATCGAGCGCGGCGAGCAGGCGGGCGAGATCGCGTTCGCCGGGAGCCGTCATGCGGGGGCCTCCTGACAAGGGGTTTCCGTCTGGGCCGCCCGATCGGGGCCGCCTGACCCGGGCCTCCCCATCGGGCATCATCGCCTGCCGGCGCCCCGCCGTGCAGCGGCGGCGCCGGTCAGGAAAGGTGCGGGCGGGGAACGGCTGTGCCGACCGCCCGGTCAGGCCTCGTTTGCCGGGCCCGACTGCAGCTGGCTGTAGTTGGCAAGGCCGATGGCCTCGATCAGGCCCGTCTGGGTTTCGAGGAAGTCGACATGGCCTTCCTCGTCCTTGAGGATCGTCTCGATGATTTCCATCGAGACATAGTCCTGTTTCTCGCGGGCGAGCGCGCGGGCCTCGCGATAGAGCGCCACGGCCTCATATTCGGCGGCAAGATCGTTGGCCACGACCTCGCGCAGGCTGGCGGCCACCTTGAGCGTCGGGATCACCTGCAGGTCGGGCGCGCCTTCCAGAAAGATGATGCGCTTCATCAGCGTGGTGGCGTGCTCCATCTCCTCCAGCGCCTCCTCATATTCCTTCTTCGCCATGCGGGTGTGACCCCAGTGGGCGAGCAGGGTGGAGTGCAGCCAGAACTGATTGAACGCGGCATGCTCATGGCGCAGGGCGCGGTTGAGAATGTCGATGATAGCCGGATCGCCCTTCATGCCCTGCTCCTTTGCGGGGGGATTCTTCTGATCTCTCCGGTGCTTTTTAGGCTGATCCGTGCAGGCGTGCAAAGGGGCGGCTTGCGACATGAGTGCGTCGCCGGCCGCTCTTGCCGGTGGCGGGCGGAGGGGCCATGCTGCCGGCCGGGCACGCAGGGCCTGAGCGGAGGTGGTTGCGGTGAGGAACAGGGGCTTCCCGACTGGGCGGCAGGCAGCGTGCCGGGCTGCACTTCTGGTGCTGACGGCAGGGCTTGCCGGCTGCCAGACCATGGGCGGGCCGGTTCCCGAGCCGGTGTGGCTGACGGCCGGCGGAGCGCCGGCCGGCGCGGGGGCTGCCGGGGCGGCCAATGCCTGCCTTGAGCAGACCAGAGCCGTTGCCGCCGCCGGCGGCGCGCCGGTGCAGGTGACCGGCGCGCTGATCAATTCCGGGCAGGACTATCTCGCCGCCCTGCGGCAGGATGCGCTGATCGTCACCATGCAATCGTGCATGGCCGGCCGGGGCTATCGCCTTCAGGGGCCGTCCGGCCCGGCCTGAGGTGTCGTCGCCGGCGCGCCGGGTTCTGCGGGCCGGGTGGCGAAGGCGAGCCCGAGCCGCGCGGCGACATCGCCGGCCGCCGTGCCGCGCGGCACGGCGAGCCACTGGCCCGGCTGTGCGCCGCTGATCGCCATGACCGCATCCTTCGGGCAGATCTTCAGGCACGCCACGGTGCCGACCAGAACAGGCAGCAGCCGCCGGCGTCTGGCCTTGCCGCGCAATGCGGCGACGCGCTGCGGCCGGTCGTTGCCGGCGGCCACGGCCGCGGCCAGCGCGGCGGCCTCCAGCGCCCGGTCCAGACGCTCGTCGCCGGCCGGGCCGAACCCGCCCCCTTTCATCTTCTTCAGGCATTTGCGGCACACCAGCACCACATCCTGCGTGGCCGCGGGAATGTCCCGCACCGGCCTGTTCTTCCTGCCGCTCATTCCGCTTCCTCCTCCGCCCGTGCGTGCCGCGCCATGGTGACAGACACCTGCGCGACAGGGCAGGGGGGGGGGCTGACCGGCGGCGGAGATTTGCCGTCTTATTGACCGTCGTCACAGCGGCAACGCCGCGCAGACCGTTATGCCGGTCGGAGCGGAAATTGCAGAAACATGGGCCTGCAACCGCGATTCGGCGCCGTTTGCGGTGTGCGGGGGCGGGCGGCATTGCCCGCGGCGAGGGGGAGGACGGACGATGGGGCGTTGTGCTTATTGCGGACGAAGCGGCTTTTTCGTCTGGCCGAACTGGCAGAGTCTCTGCAGGCGTTGCGTGCCGGTCGTTGAGGGCAAGATGCAGGCCCACAGGAAGACGATTGAAGAATGCAATCGTGTCATCCGGAAGACCAACAATCCGGAGACGAAAATTGCCCGGCTGAAGACCATCCGGGAGTGTTGTGTCGATGTCGACGAGAACTACCGAAACAAGGGAATTCTTCTGGACGGAAACCCGCTGGGCATCGAACGGGACGATATCGACCATGCGCTGGATGTCGAGATCTGCAAATATGCAAACGGACTGCTGGAGACGGCAAGATCGAAAGCCGGCAATGCCGTTTCGGAGGCGGCCCGGATCTCGGGCTATGACCGTGTCATCAATGCCCTGTCGGCCTTTGCCGCAGGCTGCGGACCGGCCGGCGAAAACGCCGTTCGCTCGATCGCGCAGATCCGCTGCGAGCGCGATCGCGTGTTGTTCGGCATCCGGCTGCGGGCTGCGGAACTGGAGGCCGATAAGGGGAGGCTGCGGCGCGCAGCCTCGCTCTATCGGGATCTGATCGCGGAATTTGCGGACCGGCCGTTCCTGTCGGACGATGTCGGGGCGGCAAGGGGGCGCTACGCTGAGATCAGCGCGGCGCTGTAGGGCCCTTGCCCCGCCTCGCCTTGCATTGGCCCCGCCCGCTGCCTCCGCCGGCCTCAGACCGGGTGATCGGCGAAGACGCGGGCGATGTCGGCACCCCATGCGCCGTCGAATTTCGCCAGCATGATGTCGGCGGCGGTGCGGCGGGTGGCGGCAATCTCTTCCAGCGGGGCGAGATAGACGGTCTCGTCGAGGCCGGCGGCATTGCGGCGGGCACGGCGGGCAAGGCCACCGCGGGCAATCGCCACCATCTCGGCGGCGATATCGCCCACCGTGCCGCGGCGGAACGGCGTGGCCAGCCCGCCGCGCGGCACGTCGCGGCGCAGCGCCTCGCGCTCCGCGGCGGTCCAGCCGGCAATCAGCGCCAGTGCGTCGGCCAGCGCCGTCTCGTCATAGAGCAGGCCGACCCACAGCGCTGGCAGAGCGTTGATGGCCTCCAGCGGCCCGCCGTCGGCGCCGCGCATCTCGATATAGCGCTTCAGGCGCACATCGGGAAAAACGGTGGAGAGGTGGTTGGTCCAGTCGCCCATGTTGGGCCGCTCGCCCGGCAGCCCCGGCAGGCGGCCGGCGAGAAAGTCGCGGAAGCTCTGGCCGGCGACGTCGATATAGGTGTCGCCGCGCTTGACGAAATACATCGGCACGTCGAGCACCCAGTCCACGTAGCGCTCGAAGCCGAAGCCGGCGTCGAAGGCAAACGGCAGGCCGCCGGTGCGGCCGCCGTCGGTGTCGTGCCAGATCTCGCCGCGGAAGGTGCGGAAGCCGTTGGGCCGGCCTTCCGTGAACGGCGAGTTGGCGAAGAGCGCCATGGCCACCGGCTGCAGTGCCAGCCCGACGCGCATCTTGGCCACCATGTCGGCCTCGCTGCCATAGTCGAGGTTCACCTGAATCGTGCAGGTGCGATACATCATGTCGAGGCCGAGATTGCCGACCTTCGGCATGTAGCGCGTCATGATGGCATAGCGCGATTTCGGCATGGTCGGCATGTCGGCGCGCGTCCACGTGGGGGCAAAGCCGAGGCCGAGGAAATCGATGCCGAGCGGGGTGGCGATCTCGCGCACCTGCGCCATGTGGGCGGCGGTTTCGATGGCGGTGTGGTGCAGGTCGCTCAGCGGCGCACCGGAAAGCTCGAACTGGCCGCCGGGCTCAAGGGAGATCGCGCCGCCGCCGGTCGGGTCCACGAGGCCGATGATGCGCCCGGCATCCAGAATCGGTTCCCAGCCCAGCAGCGCTTCCATGCCGCGCAGCAGCGCCTCGATGCCGCGCGGCCCGTCATAGGCGACGGGTTTCAGGCTGGCGGTGCAGAACGCGAATTTTTCGTGCTCGGTGCCCAGCCGCCAGTCGGAAACGGGCTTCGAGCCCGCCTGAAACCAGTCGATCAGGGCCTCGATGCCGTCAATCGGCGAACTGTCGATAGTATCACGCGCCATGGAACCAGCCGGCTGTCACAATCTTGGGTCTCGGGCGGCCGGCGGAAAGCCGGCCCTTGCGGAAGCGCCGCACGATAGCGGGACGCACCGCGGTGTACAAATGCCAATTCCGCAACGCCACCCGGCGGCCGGGACCGGCAGGCGGGGCGGGTAATGAGGCCCGGTCGTCAGGCCCCGCCAGGCCCGGTTGCCAAGCGCCGCCAGGCTTGGTCGTCAGGCCCCGCCAGGCTTGGTCGTCAGACCCCGCCAGGCTTGGTCGTCAGGCCCCGCCAGGCCCGGTTGCCCGGCGCCGTCAGGCCCAGTCGCCAAGCGCCGCCTGCACCACGGCCAGTGCGGCGACCGCCGCGGTGTCGGCCCGCAGGATGCGCGGGCCGAGCGGAATGGCGGTGACGAACGGCAGGGCGTGGAGGCCTTCGCGCTCTTCCGGCGAGAAGCCGCCTTCCGGGCCGATCAGCACGGCCAGCGGGCCGCGCGGCAGCGCGGCGAGCACCGGCAGCGGACTGGCGGTGTCGGCCCGCTCGTCGCAGAAGATCAGGCGGCGGCCGGCCCGCTCCTGCGGCCAGCGGGCGAGAACGGTTTCCAGCGACACCGTTTCGCCCACCGCCGGCACGGCGATGACGCCGCACTGCTCGCACGCCTCGATGACGTTGGCGCGCATGCGCTCCAGATTGACGCGGCTTGCCTGCGTGCGCCGCGTCATCACGGGCACGAGGTGGCCGGCGCCCATCTCCACCGCCTTCTGCACCATGTAGTCGAGCCGGGCGTGTTTCAGCGGCGCAAACAGATATTCGATGTCGGGCAGCGGCGCCTGCGGCCGGGTCTGTTCTTCGGCAATCAGCAGGCAGGCCCGGCGGCCGCTCGTCTCCACGCGCGCGCGCCACTCGCCGTCGCGGCCGTTGAAGAGAAGGAGGCCGTCGCCATCCTTCCTGCGCAGCACGTTGATGAGATAGTTGGCCTGTTCGCGGCTCGCCTCCAGCGTGGCGCCGGCGGCAAGGCCGGCTTCGACATGGAGGCGCGTGGACAGAAAATCGTGACGCGGCATGGGATTTCCCGGAGTGGCGGGGTTCAGGCGGTTTCGCGCTTCAGCGGGCGGGCGAGCAGTTCGCCGATCACCTGATCGACGCCGGCCCGGCCTTCCACGAGCGCGGCGACGGCGGCCGTCACCGGCGCATCGATGCCGAGGCGGGCGGCGATCGCCAGCGCGACCGGTGCGGTCTTGGCGCCTTCCACCAGCGGTCCGGCCTCCTTCAGCGCGGCCGCAGAGCCGCCCTCGCCGAGAGCCACGCCAAAGGCGAAATTGCGCGACTGCCGGCTGGTGGCGGTGAGCACCAGATCGCCGAAGCCGGAAAGCCCGGTCAGCGTCTCCGCCCGCGCGCCGAGGGCCACGGCAAGGCGCATCAGTTCGGCAAAGGCGCGGGCGATCAGCGCGGCCTGCGCGCTGGCGCCGAGGCCGCGGCCGATGACGACGCCGGAGGCGATGGCGAGCACGTTCTTCAGCGCGCCGCCCACCTCCACGCCGATCACGTCGTCGCTGGCATAGGGGCGGAAGAACGGACTGGCGAGCGCGCGGGCCAGCGCCTCGGCCAGCGCGATGTCGGCCGCGGCAATGGTGACGGCGGTCGGCAGCGAGCGGGCGACATCGGCGGCAAAGCTCGGGCCGGACAGCACGGCCGGCCGCGCCGCCGGGGCGGCGGCGGCCACCACGTCGGCCAGCAGCAGGCCGGTGCCGGCCTCGAAGCCCTTGGCGGTGATGACGAGCGGCGTGTCCGGCCGCATCAGCGGCGCCAGCGCGCCGGCAACCGCCCGCGTGGTCTGGGCGGGGGTGGAAAGAATGACGAGATCGGCGGCCGCTGCCCGCGCAAGGTCGGTGGTCGCCTCAAGCGGGGGATCGAGGCGGACGCCGGGCAGGTGGGCGGGGTTCTCGCGGCGGGCGTTGATCGCCTCCACCGCCGCGGGGTCGCGGGCCCACAGGGTCACGGTGCGTCCGGCGCGCGCGGCGGCAAGGGCAAGGGCGGTGCCCCATGCACCGCCGCCGGCCACGCCGACGCTGGCAAATCTGCTGGTCATCTCTCTCGTCTCCCCTGCCGTCGTCAGATCCTGGCCGCCGTCAGACCTTGGCCGCCGTCAGACCTTGGCGCCGAGCCGGCCGCGGCCGACCACCGGGGCGGCCGTCTGGTCCAGCGGCCAGCGGGCGCGCACCGGCGCGTCGAGCCCGTCGCTCTCGCCGAGGGCGAGGTGTTCCGCCCCGGCCCAGGCGATCATCACGCCGTTATCGCCGCACAGCGGCAGCGGCGGGGCCACGAGGCGGCCGCCGGCCCGCTCCGCCGCCGCGTTCAGCGCGGCGCGGATGGCGCGGTTGGCCGCCACCCCGCCGGCCACCACCAGCACCGGGCTCTGTGTGCCGGTCTCGGTGCGGAACCGGGCGAGCGCCTCGCCGGCGCGGCGCGCCACGATGCCCGCCACGGTGGCCTGAAACGAGGCGCAGAGGTCGCTCACGTCCTGCGGCGACAGCGGCGCGGCGGCCTCCGCGGCAAGGCGAACCGCCGTCTTGAGGCCGGCGAAGGAGAAATCCAGCCCCGGACGGCCGATCAGCGGACGCGGCAGGGCAAAGCGCGTGGCATCGCCCCCTTCGGCCGCCTTTTCCACCGCCGGTCCGCCGGGATGGCCGAGACCGAGCAGCTTGGCTGTCTTGTCGAAGGCCTCGCCCAGCGCATCGTCGATGGTGGTGCCCCAGCGCTCGAAGCGGCCGACGCCGTGGACGACGAGAATCTGCGTGTGGCCGCCGGAAACCAGCAGTAGCAGGTAGGGAAAGCGCACGCCGTCGGTGAGGCGGGCGGTCAGCGCGTGGGCCTCCAGATGATTGACGGCGATGAAGGGGCGGCCGGTGGCCAGCGCGATGGCCTTGCCGGTCATGGCGCCCACCATCAGGCCGCCGATCAGGCCGGGGCCGCAGGTGGCGGCAATGGCATCGACCTCGTTCAGCGCGAGGCCGGCGGCCTTCGCGGTCTCGTCGACCACCCGGTCGAGCAGGGCGACGTGGGCGCGGGCGGCGATTTCCGGCACCACGCCGCCATAGGGGGCATGATCGGCAAGCTGCGCGCGCACCACGCCGGAAAGAATCGTGCCTGTGCCGTCGTCATCGCGGCGCACGATGCCGGCCGCGGTTTCGTCGCAGCTTGTCTCGATGCCGAGAACGATCATGAAAGCGGTCTCCTTGCCGGCTCCTGCCGCGCCGGGCCGGCCGTGCCGGCACCGGGAAAGATCCGAAGTGGACAGGCGCCGGTCAGACGGACAAGATCGCGCCCCGTTTCAGGCCCTAACAAATCGACCCCGATCCACGCAAATGAAACCGCTCCGTATCGGCACCCGAGGCAGCCCGCTCGCGCTCGCACAGGCTCACATGGTCGAGGAGGCGCTGAAAGCCAGCGGCGCCGTAACCGAGGTGGTGGTCATGTCCACCTCCGGCGACCGCATCATCGACCGGGCGCTGATGGACATCGGCGGCAAGGGATTGTTCACGCAGGAAATCGAGGACGCCCTTCTCGACGGCCGGCTCGATCTTGCCGTGCATTCGGCCAAGGATATGCCGACCGTGCTGCCGGACGGGCTGATTCTCGCCGGCTACCTGCCGCGCGAGGACGTGCGCGACTGCCTCGTCACCGTCAGCGGGCACCGGCTGACCGAACTGCCCTATGGCGCCAAGGTGGGCACGGCATCGCTGCGCCGCGGCGCGCTGGTGCGCCGCATCCGGCCCGACCTGCGCATCGAGGTGTTTCGCGGCAACGTGCAGACCCGGCTCACCAAGCTGCGCGACGGGGTGGTGTCGGCCACGCTGCTGGCCCGCGCCGGCCTGCGCCGGCTGGGGCTGGAGGACGTGGCGACCGAGGTGCTCGACATCAATGCCTTTCCGCCCGCGGTCGGGCAGGGGGCGATTGCCATCGAAACCCGCGCCGGGGATGACACCCTTGCTGCCGCCCTGGCGCCGGCCCTGTGCCGGCGCACCGCGCAGGCGGTGGCCACGGAGCGGGCCTTTCTGGCCGCCCTCGACGGTTCATGCCGCACGCCGATTGCCGGCCATGCCATCGTCTTCGAGGGCGAGGTGCGGTTCACGGGCCTGATCCTGACCCCCGACGGCAGCCGCTCCCATGCCGCCCGCTTCACCGGACCGGCGGCCGACGGGCCGCAGCTTGGCTTTGCGGCCGGCCGGCAGCTGCGCGAGGTGGCCGGCGAGCGCTTCTTCGACAGCTGGTAGCCCTTTCCGGGGCGGGCGGACCGGCGCCGGCCGGGCGGAGGCGAATCATGCGCGTTCTCGTCACACGGCCGCAGCCGCAGGCCGCGGAAACCGGCCGCCGGCTCGCCGCGCTGGGCTACAGCGTGCTGCTGACGCCGGTGCTGGTGACCGAGGCGGACCCGACGGCGGAAATCGACACCCGCGATGCCGCGGCGGTGGCCTTCACCAGCCGCAGCGCGGTGCGCGCGCTGGAAGCCTGCCTGCAACGGAGCGGGCCTCCGCACGGGCTTCTGAACCTGCCGGCCTTTGCGGTGGGCGATGCCACCGCGCAGGCCGCGCGGCAGGCCGGGTTCGCGCGGGTGGAAAGTGCCGGCGGCACGGCCGGCGATCTTGCCCGCCTCATTCTGGCGCGCCTGCCGGCATCGGCCGGTGCGGTGCTGCATCTGGCCGGGGCGGAGCGGGCGGGCGATCTGGCCGGCCTGCTGCAGGCCGGCGGGCTTGCGGCGCGCACGGCGGTGCTCTACCGCACCCGCGCCATCGGGGCGCTGCCGCCGCCGGTAGCGGCCGCCCTCATGGCCGGCGAGGTCGACGCCGTGTTGCTTTATTCGCCGCGCAGCGCCGCCGCCTTTGCCGCCATTCTGGCGGACTTGCCGGCCTCCTTGACGTCCTCCTTGCCGGCCCGTCTGCCTGATGGCGCGGCGCGGCCCCTGCCGCACATCGTTGCGCTCTCGGCAGCGACGAAGGCCGGCTTCCTCGCCGTGCACAGCTCTTTTGCGGCGGCGCGGGTGCGCGTTGCCGCGCACCCCGACGAAGCCTCGCTGATTGCCGCGCTGGCGGCGCTGGCGCGTGACGTGGCGGCGGGAAGGGGATAAAGTTATGAAAAGGAAGCCTTCTTCCGCATCTGTCCGGCGGGCTGCGGCGCACGGCGCCGGGGCGGGTCGCCACAGGGGGCGGGGAGTGCGCCTGCGTGCCGCGCCTTGCCGCGGACATGAGGGGGCCTTTTTCCGGCCTTCTCCTCGCCGGGCGCCTGTATAGGATGGCATCGCAGCGGGCCCTGCGCGCAGGGCCCCGACCGGAACGATCCCGGGCCGGCGCCGGAGCGCCGGCTTCGTGCGCCGCCCGGCGCGGGACGGGAAGATCACGGGCCCGGCAGCGGCGGGGCGGCCTTCTGCACCAGAATGGCCCCCGCGCCCGGCACCGGCCCCCAGAAACGCGTGAGGGGAACGCATGACTGCGAATGACGATAAAGCGGACCCGAACCAGACGCCCGACGACGCCGCCCGTGCTGATCGCAGCCGCCGGCGCAACCCGCCGATCATCGAGCTTTCCGCCGATGAGGTGAGTGTGATTTCCACCACCACGACCGGCGAGCCGGCCCCGCCGTTCGAGCCGGCCGTGACGGAAGAGCCGGCCGTGAGGGAAGAGCCTGCCGTTGCCGCCGCGCCGGAAGCCGCCGCCGGCACGCCCGACAGCGCCCCCGAGGCCGCTGCGGCCGGCGAGCCGCCCGCCGATCCCGGCATTTCCGCTGCGGCTGCGGAGCCGCCGGCTGCCGGCGGCGCCGTTCCTCCTCCTCCTCCGCCGCCGCCTGCTGAACCGTCCGCGCCGCAGAAGAGCCGCGGACCGGGTTTCGCGGCCATCGTGGCAACGGCGGTCATTGCCGCCCTCGTCGGCGGCGGCGTGGCGGTGGGCGGCTTTACGCTGCTCGGCATCCGCAAGGCGGCAAGCGAACTGGAGCACGTCACCGGTCAGGGCAACCTTGCCGCCGCGCTGGAGGTCCGGCTGAAGTCGCTGGAAGAAAAGGCCATTGCGGCCGGCAAGGGGGCGGATCAGGGCCGGCTCGGCGAGCTCTCCGGCCTCATCACGCAGGAGCGCGAGGCCGTGGCCGGCCTTGAGAGCCGCGTCGCGGGGCTCGGTACGCAGATGCAGGACCTGAGCGCCCGTGTCAGCGACACCGGCCCGCTCGACAGCCTGAAGAGCGATCTCGCTGCCGTGAAAGAACAGCTCGGCAGCGATCAGCAGCGCCTTGCCCTGCTGGAGCCGCTGGCCGCCCGTATCGGTGCCGTCGAGACGACCGACGCCGACCTTTCGCACCGCATCAGCACGCTGCAGGCAACGGTGGAGGAGGTGAGCCGGGGGCTGCGGTCGGTTGCCGCCAACAGCGAAGCGGCGACCGCGTTTGCGCTTTCCAGCCTGGAACGCGCGGTGGAAGACGGCGGCACCTTCACCGCCGAACTGGCGCTGCTTTCCGGCCGCGTCGGGCCGGAGGTGACGCAGCCGCTGGAACAGGCCGCCGTTAAGGGCGTGCCCACCCGCGCGGCCGTTGAGGCGGGCTTTGCCCGCGTCGAGCCCGCCATTCTGGCGACCGCGGAGAAGCCGGCGAGCGACAGCTACCTTGACCGTCTGATCGCCTCGGCCCGCTCGCTGGTCACCATCCGGCCGACCGGCCCGGTGACCGGCGATGGCGTGGTGGCCGTGACGAGCCGCCTCAAGGCGGCCGTCGATGCCGGCGACCTCGCCAGCGCAGCGGCGGCCTGGCAGTCGCTGCCGGCCGATGCGAAGGCCGCCTCGCAGGGCTGGGCCGACACGCTGCTGACCCGCGTGAAGACCGAAGAAGCCGTGAACGCGCTTTCCGATGCCGTGCTGAAGAAGCTCGGCACCCCGGCGCCGGCGCCGGCCAGCGAGTGAGGAGGCTTCCATGATCCGCATCCTCCTTTATCTCGCCGTCGTCTTCGCCCTTGCAGCCGGTGCGTCGTGGATCGTCGACCGGCCCGGTACCATCTCGTTCGAATGGCTCGGCTATTATGTCGAGACCTCGATGACCGTCGGGCTGATCGTGCTGGCGGCGCTCGTCGTGGCCGTGATCCTGATCTGGTCGCTGCTGCTGGCGCTGGTGCGCTCGCCGCGGCGGGTGGCGCACTTTTTCGGCTACCGCCGGCGCGAGCGCGGCCGCATCGCGCTGTCGCGCGGTCTGGTCGCGGTGGGCGCGGGCGACCTGCGTCTGGCCCGCCGCTACATGAGCGAGGCGCGCCGGGTGCTGCCGCGCGATCCCGCCACCCGGCTTCTGGAGGCCCAGACGGCGCAGCTCGCCGGCGACCGCACGGCCGCGCGCGCCGCCTTCGAGGCCATGCTGAAGCACGACGACACCCGTCTGCTCGGCCTGCGCGGACTTTATGTGGAAGCCTCCCGCGAGGGGGCCGGCGAGGCGGCGGAATCCTATGCCGAGCAGGCCGTGCGCGAAGCGCCGTCGCTGCCGTGGGCTTCTGCCGCGCTGTTCGAGCAGGCCGCAGCCCAGCGCGACTGGGAGCTGGCCATCGCCCGGCTGGATCGCAATGCCGGTGCGCGGCTGATCGAAAAGCCGAAGGCGAAGCGCCTCAAGGCCGTGTTGCTGACGGCGCGGGCGCTGGAACTGGAAGCCGGCGATCCCGACCGGGCCCTCACCATGGCGCAGGAGGCCCATCGTCTTGCGCCGGATCTGGAACCCGCCGCGGCTGTTGCCGCCCGCCTGCTGGTGCGGCGAGACGAAGCGCGCAAGGCCACCCGCGTTCTTGAGGCGACCTGGCGGCTGGCGCCGCATCCGGATCTCGCGGCGATCTATGCCGATGTGCGCCCGGGTTCGAGCGCGCGCGACCGGCTGAAGCGCCTGCAGACGCTGGCCGCGCTGACGCCGGGGCACGTCGAGGCCGATCTCGCGGTGGCGCGTGCGGCCATCGAGGCGCGCGAGTTCGACGAGGCGCGGGCCGTGCTGCGGCCGATTCTGGAAACCCGTCCCACCCGCCGCGCCTGCCTGCTGATGGCCGATCTGGAGGAAGCCGCGTTCGGTACCGGCGGCCGCATGCGCGAGTGGCTGGCCCGCGCGGTCAACGCACCGCGCGATCCGGCATGGATCGCCGATGGCACGGTTGCGGCGGAATGGGCCCCGGTCTCGCCGGTGACCGGCCAGCTCGACGCCTTCGTCTGGCAGGCGCCGGCCGAGGCGCTGGGCTCCGATGCGCCGGCAGTTGTCGACGAAGCCCTGTTCACGCCGCCGGCCAGCGTGGCCGCGCCTTCCGCCGCTGCGCCGCCGCCCGGCCCGGCGACACCGCCTGCGGCGGCCATCGTGACCCCTGCGACCGCCGGCATTCCCCTGCCGGACGTGCCGCCGCCGGCCGGCGGCGCGCCGTTCCCGCTCGCCAAGGCCCCCGACGATCCGGGCCCCGTGCCGACGGGGGCTGAATTCGACGATGGCGAAATCGGCACGCACCGTCCGACGACCGTCGCCTGACCGCCGGAAACCGCCGCCGGCCGGGACACGACCGGCGGCGATTTCTGTTCGAT
>NZ_DAISHT010000078.1:0-4428 GCF_036822375.1 Pseudoxanthobacter sp.
TACCCATCGGGTTGAGGATGCGGCGCAGCACGTAGGTCTTCTTGAGCTGGTCGGACGGAACGAGCAGTTCCTCCTTGCGCGTGCCGGAGCGCTGGATATCGATCGCCGGGAACACGCGCTTGTCGGAAACCTTGCGGTCGAGGATGATTTCCGAGTTACCGGTGCCCTTGAATTCTTCGAAGATGACTTCGTCCATGCGGCTGCCGGTGTCGATCAGTGCGGTCGCGATGATGGTCAGCGAACCGCCCTCCTCGATATTGCGCGCGGCGCCGAAGAAGCGCTTCGGGCGCTGCAGGGCGTTGGCATCGACACCGCCGGTCAGCACCTTGCCGGAAGACGGCACGACGGTGTTGTAGGCCCGGCCGAGGCGGGTGATGGAATCGAGCAGGATGACGACATCGCGGCCATGCTCGACAAGGCGCTTGGCCTTCTCGATCACCATTTCCGCCACCTGAACGTGGCGGGTGGCCGGTTCGTCGAAGGTGGAGGAAATCACCTCGCCCTTCACCGACCGCTGCATGTCGGTCACTTCTTCCGGGCGCTCGTCGATCAGCAGAACGATCAGGTAGCACTCGGGGTGATTGGTGGTGATGGAGTGCGCGATGTTCTGCAGCAGCACCGTCTTGCCGGTGCGCGGCGGGGCGACGATCAGCGCGCGCTGGCCTTTGCCGAGCGGGGCCACCAGATCGATGATGCGGGCCGACATGTCCTTCTTGGACACGCCGTCGGCCACTTCCATCTTGAAGCGCTCGTCGGGATAAAGCGGCGTCAGGTTATCGAAGTGAACCTTGTGGCGCGCCTTGTCCGGGTCTTCGAAATTGATGGTGTTGACCTTCAGCAGGGCGAAATAGCGCTCGCCCTCCTTCGGGCTGCGGATCACGCCCTCAACGGTATCGCCGGTGCGCAGCGAAAAGCGGCGGATCTGCGAGGGCGAGACATAGATATCGTCCGGACCCGGCAGATAGTTGGCATCCGGGGCGCGCAGAAAGCCGAAACCATCCTGCAGCACCTCGACGACGCCTTCGCCGACGATCTCCACCTCGCGCGAGGCAAGCTGCTTCAGGATGGCAAACATCAGCTCCTGCTTGCGCATCGTCGACGCATTTTCGACTTCGTGCTCTTCGGCAAAGGCGAGCAGTTCAGTCGGCGTCTTCGACTTCAGCTCCTGAAGCTTCATCTCCCGCATGGAAGGGTCCTTGAATGGAATTTCGGTCATTGCGACCGGCCTGACGTGTTTAAGAGGGTCGACAGAGACGGAATGGAGGTTTTGAGAGGAAACGCGGATAAACCGGATACCGAACGGAAAAAGAAATTCAGATGGCGATCCGATCGTCCGCTTCCGGCCCGGGATGCCGGAGCCGGCCTTTGGTGCCGGCAGGGCGCTGGGGTGCGCCACTCCACCTCGAACGAGTTTCAGGTGGACAATAGTCCATCGCCGCGGTTCCGGCAAGCCCTCTGCCGGAAAACACTTTGCCGGCAGGCGCCCCCGGAAGGGGCGGCACTGCCGGCCAGGTCTGCGTCGCGATGTGTCGTCCGGCGGCCGGAGATGCGTCCGGCCGGTCAGAACGGCTTGAGGATCACCAGAATGACGATGCCGATCAGCAGCAGCGTCGGCACCTCGTTCAGCACGCGGTAGAAGCGGCCGGAGAAACGGTTGCGGTCCTCAGCGAACGCGCGCACCTGCCGGGCAAGAAAGCCGTGCACGCCGGAAAGGATCAGCACCAGCAGAAGCTTGGCATGCAGCCAGCCATCGGTGAAAAAGCCGCCGGCCCAGGCCAGATAGAGGCCGAAAATCCATGTTGCGATCATCGCCGGCGTGGCGATGGCCTTCAGCAGCCGCCGTTCCATCACCTTGAACGTCTCGGACTGTACCGAGCCTTTGGGCGCGTCGCAGTGATAGACCATCAGCCGCGGCAGGTAGAACATGGCCGCCATCCACGCCACGAACGACAGGATGTGCAGCACCTTGCCCCACAGATAGGGATCGGACATCGCCTGAATTCTCCTCTCGCTGCCGGCCGCCTCAGCCGCGGCGGATGCGGGCCAGCATCCGTTCCACGTTCTCGACCGGCGTTTCCGGCACGATGCCATGGCCGAGGTTGAACACGAACGGCCCGCCGGAGAAGGCCTGCAGGATTGCTTCAACGCCTTCGTCGAGCGCCCGCCCGCCGGTCACCAGACGCAGCGGATCGAGATTGCCCTGCACGGTGGTATGGGCCTGCAGCGCCCGGCCGGTTTCCATTGCCACAGACCAGTCGAGCCCGACCGCATCGACGCCGGTGCCGTCGACATAGCGTTGCAGGCGGGTGCCGGCGCCGCGCGGGAAGCCGATGATGCGCACCCCCGGTGCCGCCCGGTGCACCCGGCGGACGATCTCGGCCGTGGGCGCGATGCACCAGCGATTGAAGCCTTCGTCGTCGAGCGGGCCGGCCCAGCTGTCGAAAATCTGCACCGCGTCGGCGCCGGCTTCCACCTGGGTGATGAGATGGGCGGAAACAGCCGCCACCAGCACATCGATCAGTCGCTGAAAGGCATCGGGATCCCGGTAGGCGGCCTTACGGGTGAAGGCCTGATCGGCCGAGCCGCGACCGGCCACCATATAGGTCGCCAGCGTCCACGGCGCCCCGGCAAAGCCGATAAGCGCGGTTTCGTTATCGAGGCTGGCGCGCACCTTGGCGAGCGTCTCGTAGACCGGTGCGAGGTGCTCCACCATGCGCGACAGGTCGAGACAGCCGACCGCATCGAGCGGCAGCGGATCGAGCCGCGGCCCCTCGCCTTCCATGAAGGCCACCGCCTGCCCGAGACCGTCGGGAATGACGAGGATGTCGGAAAACACAATGGCCGCATCGAAACCGAAGCGGCGGATCGGCTGCAGCGTGGCCTCGCTGGCGAGGTCCGGATTGTAGCAGAAATCGAGGAAGGACCGCGCCTCGGCCCTCAGTGCCCGGTATTCCGGCAGATAGCGGCCGGCCTGCCGCATCAGCCAGACCGGCGGAATGGCCTGCCGCTCGCCACCGAGCGCCGCCATGAACCGCGAGCCGTGTCGCAGGCTGTCTCTCAGAACCGGATGATCGCCGGCCGGGCATTCGCCCGGTCGCACGGCCGCGTCCCCGGACCCGGCAGGTCCACTGCTTCCCATAAAAGGAATCCTTGTTTGAGAAGGCTGTTAATTCTGTTTGCGGGTGGATTACCGGGATTATTCGGGATCCACAATCGGACCACACGTCACGGGGCTTCGGGATCCGGATGAACAGATTCACGGGCCGGGATCCCGAAGCTGTGGATGTTCCGGATCCGGCAGGGATTCCAGATCCATCGCTTCGGCGTTAACGGTCTATTAATCATTTTTCGGCGTGGAAGGCTTGTGGATTGTGGAGGGATGCGGGCACGGTCCCCAGAGTTTTCCGCAGGCCGGAAAACCGTCGTCCGGCGGCACTGGCTGTTGAGGGCGCGGGCATGAACGGGATAACAACGCCGGATCCCGGCCGGGATCCCGGTTCCTTCCCGCCCTCTCCACAGGGCTGGGGACAACACTGGTGATGGCGCGGCCGCGGGCCTGTCGGCCGGGGCGCAGGGAGGCGTTATGACGACCTACTTTCACCTGCACCTGATTTCGGACTCGACCGGCGAGACCCTGTCCACGGTCGCCCGCGCGGCCCGCGGCCGCTATGTCAATGTCGAGGCCATCGAGCACATTCACCCGATGGTGCGCTGCGAACGCACGCTCGACCGGGTGCTGGAGGCCATCGACGAGGCGCCGGGGCTGGTGCTCTTCACGGTGGTGGAAGAGACGCTGGCAACCCGCATCGAGCAGGCCTGCCGCGAACTGGGTCTGCCCTGCCTCAACGTGCTCGATCCGGTCGTGCGGCTGATGGAATCCTATCTCAAGGCGCCGCTTGCGCCCCGTGTCGGCGGTCAGCATCAGCTCGATGCCGACTATTTCCGCCGCATCGATGCCCTCAACTTCGTGCTGATGCACGACGATGGCCTGCTGCCGGACGATCTGGAGGAAGCGGACGTCATTCTCATCGGCGTCAGCCGCACGTCGAAGACGCCGACCTGCATCTATCTCGCCAATCGCGGCGTGAAGGCGCTGAACGTGCCCGTGGTGCCCGGCCTGCCGCTGCCGGCCCGGCTGTTTCAGGTGCGCCGGCCGCTGGTGGCCGGGCTGGTGGCCAGCGCCGAGCGCATCGCCCAGATCCGCGAACACCGCCTGCTCACCGTCGCCAGCAAGCCGCCCAACGCTGACTATGTCGACCGCCGCGCCATCGCCGGCGAAATCGTCTTCACCCGCAAGCTGTGTTCCGACCATGGCTGGCCGGTGATCGACGTCACCCGCCGGTCCATCGAGGAGACGGCCGCCGCCGTTCTCGCGCTGATCCGCAGCCACCGCGAACTCATTGCTGCCCGTGCGATGGAATGAGGCGC
>NZ_DAISHT010000078.1:4528-15706 GCF_036822375.1 Pseudoxanthobacter sp.
CTTGCCGGTTTCAGACTTGCCGGTTCGATTATGGTGCGGAATGCTGTAGTGCTTCTGGCGGAGACGCCGGCAGGGCACCGCAATTCCGCCCTGCCCTGTGCGTGACCCCTGCCCTGCGCGTGACCGGAGCCTCACCCGTGCCGCAATCCCCGGCCGACCATCGCTATAAAGACCGCCCGCTGGTTCTCGCCTCCCGCAGCCAGGCGCGGGTGCGTCTGCTGGCCGAGGCCGGCATTGCCGCCGAAGCGGTGCCGGCCGATCTCGACGAGCGCGCCACCGAGCGTCCGCTTTCGCAGGCCGGTGCCGGACCGGCGGAGATCGCACTTGCCCTCGCCGGGGCCAAGGCCCGCGCCACCGCGCTGCTGAGGCCGGAGGCCATCGTCATCGGCTGCGACCAGACGCTCGATCTCGACGGCGTCAAGTTCGACAAGGCGCCGGATGTGGCCGCCGCGCGCGACCAGCTCGCCCGCCTGTGCGGCCGCACGCATGTGCTGCATTCCGCCGTTGCCGTGCGCGAGCCGGACGGCAGCCTGTGGTGTCATGTTTCCGATGCCCGCCTCACCATGCGCCCGTTCAGCAACGCCTTTCTCGATGCCTATGTGGCGGCCGAGGGCGAGGCGCTGACCGGCACCGTCGGTGCCTACCGGCTGGAAGGGCGCGGCATTCAGCTGTTTTCCGCCATCGAAGGCGATTATTTCACCATCCTCGGCCTGCCGCTTCTGGCGCTCGCCGGGCGTCTGCGGACTCTGGGAGTGCTGCTGTCATGACCGATCGGAGCGAAAACCGTCCCATCCCGCGTGCCGGCGTGATCGGCTGGCCGGTCGCTCATTCGCGGTCGCCGGTGATCCACGGCCACTGGCTTGCGCGCTACGGCCTTCAGGGCCGCTATGACCGCATTGCCGTCGATCCGGCGGAGGCGGAGGCTTTCTTTGCCGGCTTCCGCGACAGCGGGCTTGCGGGCGCCAATGTCACGGTGCCCTACAAGGAGGCCGCGGCAAAGGCCTGCGACGTGCTCGATCCGCTGGCCGAGGCGCTGGGCGCGGTCAACACGCTCTGGATCGAGGATGGTCGCCTCAACGGCACCAACACCGACGTGACCGGCTTTCTCGCCAATCTCGATGCCGAGGCGCCGGGCTGGGATGCCGGCGGCGGTGCGGCGGTGGTTCTGGGCGCCGGCGGTGCGGCGCGCGCCGTGGTCTATGGCCTCGCGGCCCGCGGCTTTGCGCCGGTTCATGTCGTCAATCGCACCCGCGCCCGTGCCGAAGCGGTGGCGGCGCTGGCGAAGGGGCGCGACGGCCACAGCGTCGGCCGGGCCCATGGCTTCGACGAACTGCCGCAGCTTCTGGCGCGCGCCCGGGTGCTGGTCAACACCACCTCGCTCGGCATGGCGGGGTCCGGGCCGCTGGATGTGGATCTCTCGCCCCTGCCCCACGATGCCCTCGTGACCGACATCGTGTATGTGCCGCTCGAAACGCCGCTTCTGGCGGCGGCGCGGCTGCGCGGCAATCCGGTTGCCGGCGGGCTCGGCATGCTGCTGCATCAGGCGGCGCCGGGCTTCGCCCGCTGGTTCGGCGTCTTTCCGGAGGTCGACGAAGCGCTCTATGAAGCCGTCATCGCCACGCTGCCGCCGGAGGCCGGCCGGCGATGATCGTCATCGGTCTGACCGGATCGGTCGGCATGGGCAAGTCGACGACCGCGGCGCTGTTCCGCCGTGCCGGCGTGCCGGTGCACGATGCCGATGCCACCGTGCACGCGCTCTATCGCGGCCGGGCGGCACCGCTGATCGAGGCTGCTTTTCCCGGCACGGTGGCTGACGGGGCGGTCGACCGCACCCGCCTTGCCCCGTTCGTGCTTGGCAACGAGGCGGCGATGACGCGGCTGGAAGCCATCGTTCACCCGCTGGTGCGGGAGGAGGAAACGGCCTTTCTCGACCGTGCCCGCGCCGGCGGCCGCCGCGCCGCGGTGCTGGATGTGCCGCTGCTGATGGAAACCGGCCGCGACCGCAAGGTCGATGTCGTGGTCGTGGTCACGGCCGATCACGCCGTGCAGCGCCACCGTGTGCTGTCGCGGGCGGGCATGACGGCGGAGAAGTTCGAGGCGATCCTCGCGCGGCAGATGCCGGATGCCGAGAAGCGCCGCCGGGCGCATTTCCTTATCGACACCGGCCACGGGCACGATTATGCCGCCCGCGCGGTCGCCGCCATCCTGCGCGCGGTGGCAGGCCTGCGCGGCGGGCGCGCCGGCGCACAAGACGAAGGGGCGTGAGACAGGATGCGCGAAATCGCGTTCGATACCGAAACCACCGGCCTCAAGGCCCGCGGCGGCGATCGTCTGGTGGAAATCGGCGGAGTGGAGCTGGTCAACGGCATCCAGACCGGGCGCAGCTACCACGTCTATCTCAACCCGGAACGCTCGATGCCGGCGGAAGCCTTTGCCGTGCACGGCCTTTCCGAAGAATTCCTGCGCGACAAGCCGCTGTTTGCCGATGCGGTGGATGAGTTCCTGACCTTCATCGAAGGCGCGACCCTGGTCATCCACAACGCCGATTTCGACATGGGCTTCATCAACATGGAGCTTGGCCGCGTCGGCCGTGAGCCGATCCCCATGACACGGGTGATCGACACGCTGCAGATTGCCCGCCGCAAGCACCCGGCCGGCCCCAATACGCTCGATGCGCTCTGCGCGCGCTACAAGATCGACAATTCCATGCGCACCCAGCACGGGGCGCTGCTCGATGCCGAGCTTCTGGCCGAGGTCTATGTGGAACTGACCGGCGGCCGGCAGGCAGCCCTCGGCCTCGTCGACGAGGCCGGCGGCGGGCGGGCGGGCTCTGCGCTTGCCGGCACGGCCGCCCGGGCCCGCCCGCGCCCGGCGCCGCTTGCCCCGCGCATCACCGATGCCGAGGCGGCCGCCCATAAGGCGTTCGTGACGGGCATAGGCGACAAGGCGCTGTGGACGCTCTATGCCCCGCCGGCCGGCGGGGGCGAGGACCACTGAGGCGCGGACCACTGAGCCGGAACGGATCGCCGGGCCGGAAATGAAACGGACCGGCCCGCGGGTGCGGACCGGTCCGGAAGGCGGTGCGCTTCAGCGGCTCAGTTGGCCGCCTGCGCGTGCTGCAGGTTCTGCTGGTAGAGCGCCACGAAATCGATCGGATCCAGCAGCAGCGGCGGGAAACCGCCGTCGCGGGTGGCATCGGCCACGATCTGGCGCACGAACGGGAAGAGCAGGCGCGGACACTCGATCATGACGAGGGGCTGCAGCTGCTCGGCCGGCACGTTCTGCACGCGGAAGATGCCGGCATAGCTGATTTCGGCGTGGAACAGCACGTCGTTCTCGGTGCCGGCACGCGCTTCGGCGCTGAGCGTCACCTCGATGTCGGTCTGCGACAGGGGGCGGGCGCCGACATTGACCGAGACATTGATCTGCGGCGGGTTCTGGCGCGGCTGCAGCGACATCGGGGCGTGCGGGTTCTCGAACGAGAAGTCCTTGACGTACTGCGCAAGAACGCTGATCGAGGGCTGATTGCCGTTGTCGGTTTCGCTCATTTTGTTTTCGTTCGCGTTCGGGTTGGGGCCGCAGGCAGAAGAAACGCGCGGCCGGGCGCACCGGCGTCCGGAACCCTGATGACCGGAACAGCCCGCGCGGAAGTCAGCAATTGCGGCAGCCGGTGCGAATGCCATCTCTCGCGAAGACGGTATCGGCAGGGCCGCGCAAGCCGGACGGTCCGGAAAAGGGGGCCGGGCCTGCCGCCCTGCCCGCATCGCCCGTTTCCGGGCGCCGGGCCTGTGACAAGGCCGGCCGGTCCCCCGCCTCGCCGGCCCCATGGCTCTATCATGGGCCGTGCGGGCTTCACAAGCCGGCGGCTTGCCTCTTCCCCGTCACGGCGACAGTCATGGTCTCTGTCACAGGACAGCCGTGCCACAGGACAGCCGTCATGGCCGCCCGTCCGGTCCGGGCAGGCGCCAGGGCGTGGTGCCGTCCGCTCCGCTCCGGCGCGGGGTGATGTCTTCGGCCTCGATATCGATCACCGCACCGGTGCCCGGCGGCGCGCGCATGTCGATATCGACGACCACCATGCGGCGGCGGATCTGGTTCCAGACGAAATCGCGCACCGGCGGCAGGAACAGCGCCAGCCCCACGACATCGGTGATGAAACCCGGAACGATCAGCAGCACGCCGGCCAGCATGACCATGGCACCGTGGGCGATGGCCTCGCCCGGCACCCGGCCGGCATCCATCTCGCTCTGCATGCGCCGCACGATGTCGAAGCCCTGCCACCGCATCAGCGCCGCGCCGGCCACCACCGAAAGCAGCACAAGGGCGATCGTCGGCATCACGCCGATGACGCGGCCGACCATGATGAAGACGGCGATTTCCAGAAACGGCAGCGCCAGCAGGGCAAGAGCGATCAGCCCGCCGGGCCGGAAGGCCGGGCGAAGCGGGGCGCCGGAGTTGGGATCGAAGGATGCCATGCGGCCAAGCGTCCGAAGAAGGTCCAGAAACGGGATAACGCGGGAAGGGGATATCGTCTGCCGCCTAATATGGGCGCCCGTGCGGCGGTTGCGAGAGGACCGGTTGCCGCTCCGCACCGGCCGGAGGCACTTTCTCGCCCGGCCGACCTTGTATCGCCGCTTTTATACTGCTTGAACGTCACCTACATGAGGGCCGGGCAGGCTGCTGTGGCGAAAGCAGGCAAAGCCGGGCACAATGCGTGAAATGCAGGCGGGCGCGGGCGTGTCCGCGCGCATCTGAACGGGCGGTCCGGGCAGGTGCGTTAAACGGTCAGGTGAGATGGGCGACTTTCTCGACATCTATAACATCATCTTCCTGGTACTGGCGGTGGTCATTTTCCTGCGCCTGCGGTCGGTGCTCGGCCGGCGCACGGGCAACGAGGGCCGGCCCGTCGACCCCTTCGCCAAGCGCGGCCCCGCTGAGGCCCCGAAGAGCGAGGCGGAAGCCCCGCGCCGCGACCTGCCGCCGGTTCACGACAACGTGACGCCGCTGCCCACCGCCCGCCCGGCACCGGCCGCCAACGACGCCGGCGAAAGCGGCGTCTCGGTGCTCGACCGGGTGGCGCCGGAAGGCTCGCCGCTGCGCGACGGCCTCAAGGCCCTGCTCGCCGCCGATCCGTCGTTTGAGCCGGAGCGCTTCGTTGCCGGTGCCCGCGTCGCCTATGAGATGATCGTCACCGCCTTTGCCGCCGGCGACCGCAAGGCGCTGAAGCCGCTGCTGTCGCGCGATGTGTTCGAGGGGTTCTCGGCCGCCATCGCCGCCCGCGAGAGCCGCGGCGAAAGCGTGGATTTCACCTTCGTCGGCATTTCGCGGGCCGAGATCGTGGCCGCCGGCCTGCGGGGCGTCACCGCGGAAGTGACCCTGCGCATCGACAGCGAACTGGTGTCGCTGACCCGCGACAAGGACGGCAAGGTCATCGACGGCGATCCGACCCGCGTCAGCAACGTCGTGGATCGCTGGACCTTTGCCCGAGACACCGATCAGCGCGATCCGAACTGGAAGCTGGTCGCCACGGAATCGGCCGGCTGATGCCGGCCGGCACGGGCCGCAAGCGGCCCTGCAATGTCCGGCCCTGCAGCGCCTCCCGCCGCTCTGCCATTTCCCGCTGCTCTGCCATGACGGCGCGCCCTGTGCGCGCCGCCTTGCTTTGTGCCGGGCTGGCGGTTCTGCCGGCCGCGGCGCTCGCCGCCGGCAGCCCCGCCCAGCCGGCAGCCGCGGTCCCGGTTTCGCCATCGGCGCTGCCGGGCTGGGCGGATGACGATCAGGCGGCCGCGCTGGCGGCGTTCCTGCGGTCGTGCGCGCGGCCCGCGCCGGCTGCGGAGGCGGCCGGCGGGCCGGCAGTCGGGGTCGATCCGCAGAACCTTGCCGCAGCCTGCGCGGCGGCGCGCGCCCTGCCCGCGCCGGCGGACCGCGGGGCCGCACGCCGTTTCTTTGAAAGCCGTTTCGACGCGGTCTTTCCGCCGGCGCCGGAGAGCGGCTTCCTCACCGGCTATTTCGAGCCGGTGCTTGCCGGTTCCCGGGTGCGCAGTGCGCGCTATCCGGTGCCGCTTCACGCCCTGCCGGCGGATCTGGTGGCACTGGGCGGGGACGACCGCCCGGCCGGCCTCGATGCGGCGCTGACGGCCGCGCGCCGCCAGGACGACGGTTCCCTCGTCGCCTATCCCGACCGCGCCGCCATCGCGGCCGGGGCGCTCGACGGGCAGGGCCTTGAGCTTCTGTTCGTGGAAAGCCCGGTGGAGGCCTTCTTTGCGCAGGTGCAGGGCTCGCTCACCGTGCGCCTTGAGGACGGCAGCACCGAGCGGCTCGGTTATGCCGGCCGCAACGGCTATCCCTACACCGCAATCGGGCGGATTCTGATTGCCCGCGGGGCGATTTCGCGCGAGGAGATGACCGCCGACCGCCTGAAGGCCTGGCTCGAATCCCATCCCGACGAGGCGCCCGCCATCATGGCCGCCAACCGCTCCTATGTGTTCTTCCGCCGGCTCGGCACCGGCGAGCCCGGTGCCGGCCCGCCGGGCACCGCCGGCGTGGCGCTGACGCCGGGGCGCAGCCTTGCCATCGACGGCACGCTGCATCTTCTCGGCACGCCGATGTGGATCATGGCCGGAAATGCCGATGCGGGGCAGGGCGATGCGCCGCTGAACCGCCTCGTCGTGGCGCAGGATACCGGCAGCGCCATTCGCGGCGCCGGGCGCGGCGATCTGTTCATCGGGTCCGGTGCGGCGGCGGGCCTCGTTGCCGGGCGGCTGCGCCATCCGATGCAGCTTGCCGTTCTCGTGCCGCGCGGGGAGCCGCGCCCGTGAGCGCGCGTCGCCGCAAAGGCCTCAGCGACGAGGACCGGGCGCTCTGGGCGCTGCTGGCCGCCACGGTGGAGCCGCTGCCGCTGCGCCGCGCGCGCATGGCGCGCCGGGCGAAGGCGGCCGGCGAGGCCGGCGGCCCGGATGCCGCCGCCGACGCGGCCGCCGCTCTGCCGCCCGCGGCTGCGCCGCCGGCGGCGAAGGCCGGTGCGGCCGCCGCCCCGGCCCGGCCCGTGCCGCCGCCGCAACCGCCGGTGCTGCCGCTGGAGCGGCGGGTGATGCGCGAGCTGAAGAGCGGGCGGCGCGAAATCGAAGACCGCATCGACCTGCACGGCTTCACGCAGGAAGCCGCCCACATGCGGCTGATGGCCTTTCTGGTGCGCGCCCAGATTTCCGGTTACCGCACCGTGCTGATCATCACCGGCAAGGGCGCGCGCGACGGCGAGCGCGGCCCGCTGCACGAACCCGAGCGCGGCGTGCTGCGCCGTATGGTGCCGCACTGGCTGGAAATGCCCTCTGCCCGGCATATCGTGTCCGGCTACAGTCAGGCGAGCCTTGCCCATGGCGGTGCGGGCGCGCTTTATGTCCGCATCCGCCGGGTGCGCGGCTAGCGGACCCGGGCCTGCCGATCATCTGGTTCTTCTATCTTTCTTTCCAGTTTCTTCCTCTTCCCAAGCCGGACGGCCCCGCGATGAGCACCGAATCCTCCCCGCCCCAGCAGCCCCTGAAAGTGTTCGTGGTGCCGGTCACCCCGTTCCGCCAGAACGCTTCCATTCTGGTTTGCGGCACCACCAACAAGGCTGCGATCGTCGATCCCGGCGGCGATATCGACACCCTGCTCACGGCGCTGGCGGAATCCGGCGGCGAGGCGGAAAAGATCCTGCTCACCCACGGCCATCTCGACCATGCCGGCGCGGCGGCGGATCTCGCTGAGCGGCTCGGCATTCCGGTGGAAGGCCCGCACCGGGCCGATGAATTCCTGCTGCAGGACCTGCCGGCGGCCGGTGCGCGCTTCGGCCTTGAGATGCGGCCCGTCAGCCCGGATCTGTGGCTGGAGGAGGGCGACACCGTGACGGTCGGTGCCGTTGAGTTCGACGTGCGCCATGTGCCGGGCCACACCCCCGGCCATGTCGTTTTTCTGGCCGAGGGGCTGAACTTCGGCATCGTCGGCGACACGCTGTTTGCCGGCACCATCGGCCGCACCGATTTTCCCTACGGCTCGCAGGACCAGCTGGTTCAGGCCATCCGCGAAAAGCTGATGGTGCTGGACGATGCCTTCACCGTTCTGCCCGGCCATGGGCAGGCGACCACCATCGGTCAGGAACGCGAGATCAACCCCTACGTCCGCTGAGCGGCGGACCGGGCGGCCGGAAGCAACCGCGGCAAAAACAAAGCCCCGGCATCCCATCGGATGCCGGGGCTTTCTGTTTCCGGCCGTCCGGCCGCGCGATCACATATGGATCGCGCGCTTCTCAACGGCGAGGGCCGCTTCCTTCACGGCTTCCGACAGCGTCGGATGGGCGTGGCAGGTGCGGGCGATATCTTCCGACGAGGCGCCGAACTCGATGGCGATGGCGGCCTCGGCAATCAGCGTGCCGGCATCCGGGCCGATGATGTGGACGCCGTAGACGCGGTCGGTCTTGGCATCGGCCAGCACCTTCACGAAACCGTCGGTGGTGCGGTTCACCTTGGCACGGCCGTTGGCGGTGAAGGGGAACTTGCCGACATTGTAGGCGATGCCGGCGGCCTTCAGCTCTTCCTCGGTCTTGCCGACCGAGGCGACTTCCGGGGTGGTGTAGATCACGCCCGGAATGACGTCGTAGTTCACATGGCCGGCCTGACCGGCGAGAAGCTCGGCCACCGCCATGCCTTCGTCTTCCGCCTTGTGGGCCAGCATCGGGCCGGCGATCACGTCGCCGATGGCATAGATGCCGGGAACGTTGGTGGCGTAGTGCTTGTCGGTGACGATGCGGCCGCGCGGGTCGAGCTGCACGCCGACCGCCTCAAGGCCGAGGCTTTCGGTATAGGGCCGGCGGCCGATGGCAACCAGCACCACGTCGGCATCCAGCACGTCCGGCGCGCCGCCGGCCGCCGGCTCCGTCGTCACCTTCAGCACGTCGCCGGTGCTGTCGATGCCGGTGACCTTGGCGGAGAGCTTGAAGGCGAAGCCCTGCTTGGCAAGAATGCGCTGGAACTGCTTGGCAACCTCGCCGTCCATGCCCGGCAGCAGGCGGTCGAGGAACTCCACCACCGTCACCTCGGCACCGAGGCGGCGCCACACCGAGCCGAGTTCGAGGCCGATCACGCCGCCGCCCACGACCACCAGCTTGCCCGGCACCTTGTCGAGGGCGAGGGCACCGGTGGAGGAGACGATCCGCTTCTCGTCGATGGTCACGCCCGGCAGCGGCATCACGTCGGAGCCGGTGGCGATCACGATCGCCTTTGCGGCGATGTCCTTCGGCTCGGCATTGGCGGCGGAAACGCGGATGCTGCCCGGGCCGGTGATGGTGGCCAGCCCGTGATAGGCGTCGACCTTGTTCTTCTTCAGCAGGAACTCGACGCCCTTGACGTTGCCGTCCACGCCCTCATCCTTGAAGGCCATCATTTTGGCGAGGTCGAGCGCGGGCGAGGAGACGTTCACGCCCATGGCCGCGAAGGCGTGGCCGGCTTCCTCGAAGGCCTCCGAGGCGTGCAGCAGCGCCTTGGAAGGGATGCAGCCCACGTTGAGGCAGGTGCCGCCGTGGGTGGCACGCTTCTCGACCACCGCCACCTTGAGGCCGAGCTGGGCGGCACGAATGGCGCAGACATAGCCGCCGGGGCCGGTGCCGATGACGACGAGATCGTAGGAGGCCATTGGGGAACTTCCTCGCTTGGACAGCGCTTGTTATCGCCGGTGACCGGCTTCAGGAATCCGATCGGGGCCGGCGGACAGGAAAAACGGGGCCGCAACCGGCTGCGGGAAGACCCGGACGGGTCGCGTCCGGCCAGCCGCGGACTGACGTGACGCATAGCGCAGGATGGCCGCTGCCGGAAGCCCTCCGGAAGTCAAATCCGGCTTTGGGCGGGCAGGTGCGGCGCCGCGCCCCGCCCGGCGCGGGCCACGCGGCCCGTTGCAGCCGGCGCGCGGCTTCGCTACCCCTTTCGGGGTTCATCGTGCGACGGGCGGCCCCCGCCGCGATCGTTGCAGCCGGCCGCAGGCCGGGGGAGAGTGATCCATGTGTTCAGAACGAACCGTTGCCGATGCCGGTCCCTTTGAAACGCTGATCGTGGAGGTGACGGGTCCGGTCGGTCTCATCCGCCTCAACCGGCCGAAGCAGCTCAATGCGCTGAACAGCGTGCTGGTCCACGAACTGACGCTGCAGCTCGCCGCCTTCGACCGAGACGAGAGCATCGGTGCCATCGTCATCACCGGCTCGGAGAAAGCGTTCGCCGCCGGGGCCGATATCAAGGAAATGGCCGAACTCGGCTTCATCGAGGCCTATACCCACGATTTCCTCGGCGGCTGGGACCGGGTGAGCCACACCCGCAAGCCGGTCATCGCCGCCGTTGCCGGCTATGCGCTGGGCGGCGGCTGCGAACTCGCCATGATGTGCGATTTCATCCTCGCCGCCGACACCGCGAAGTTCGGCCAGCCGGAAATCAAGCTCGGCGTCATGCCCGGGGCCGGCGGCACGCAGCGCCTCACCCGGTTCGTCGGCAAGTCCAAGGCGATGGAAATGGTGCTGACCGGCCGGCTGATGGATGCCGCCGAAGCCGACCGCGTCGGTCTCGTCTCGCGCGTCGTGCCGGCGGCCGATCTGGTGGCCGAGGCGGTGAAGGTCGCCACCGAAATCGCCGGCTACCCGCGGCCGGCGGTGATGCTGGCCAAGGAATGCGTCAACACCGCCTTCGAGACCACGCTCACCGAAGGCGTGCGGGTGGAGCGGCGGCTGTTCCATGCCCTGTTCGCCACCGAAGACCAGAAAGAGGGCATGGCGGCGTTCATCGAGAAGCGGGCGCCGCAGTTCCGCAACCGCTGAGGGTCACTTCAGCAGATCGGGCCGGCGCGCGCGGGTCAGCTCCAGCGCCTGGTCGCGCCGCCACTTCGCAATGCGGCCATGGTCGCCGCTGACCAGAATGTCGGGAATGGTGCGGCCTTCCCATTCGGCCGGGCGGGTGTAGTGCGGATATTCCAGCAGCGGTTCGGAGAAGCTCTCCTCGGTGCCGGAGCTTTCCTTGCCCATCACGCCGGGAATGAGCCGCACCACGGCATCGATGAGCACCATGGCCGGGATCTCGCCGCCGGAAAGCACATAATCGCCGACGGAAACTTCGGTCAGGCCGCGGCCGTCGATCACCCGCTGGTCGACGCCCTCGAAGCGGCCGC
>NZ_DAISHT010000079.1:0-4771 GCF_036822375.1 Pseudoxanthobacter sp.
GGCGGCGCTTACGCACGAGCTTGCTCGGCTGATAGGTACGTTTGGTCATCGAACTAGTCCGCTCCCGCGGGTCCTCGCCGATCGCTCCGCGGGACGCCGGAGGGATCGCTTCTTAGAATCGGAAGTGACAGGACGCGGCGCACCTCGCACCATGCCCCGGGGGTTCGCGGGCCACATCGCCCGCAGGCGCCGCGAAGCGCGCTGCGGCCTGATCCGTGCGGGCAGGCACAATGCTGCCCGCAACGACGGCGCCGGAACCGATCGTGCGGGCTTATAAGGGGCGGATGCGGCCGGAGTCAACGCGCGCGGCGGGTTTTCAGTGCGTTATTCCGGCCGCGCCAACCGGTCGGCGGGCCGGCGCGGGGTGGAAAGAGACGCCGCGCGATGCATTTTTGCGCGTACATTCCTTTGACGAACCCCGCGCAGCACCGCATTTTGCGAACGGGTATACGTCGCAGGGCAATGTCGCGGAGGCATCCGGCCTTTTGCAAGGGGGCGACGTATCGGGGAAGGTGACGATGACCCTGGAGGACAGGGGCGAGCGTGCAGGCCTGCAGGAAACCGCGGCCGGTGACGGGGCCGGCGAAAGCGGCCCCGGCAGCCCGTTTGCGCCCGGCGGGGCGAGCCCCGCCGCCGGCACCGCCGGCAGTCTGGCCATCACGCCCGGCGACGGGGCCGGGCCTGCGGGCGCGCCCGCGCGCCGCCGCCGCGGGCGGCTGTCGTTGTCCGCCAAACTTCTCGGCCTCACGGTGGTGTTCGTCATGGCCTGCGAGATGGCCGTGTTCGTGCCCTCGCTCGCCGGCTTCCGGGTCAGCTGGCTGCGCGATGCGCTGGGCCGGGCGGCGGTGGCAGCGCTCATTCTCAGCGACAGCCGCGAGATTTCGCCGACGCTGCAGGCCTCGATCGTGAATGCCACCGGTGCGCTGGCGCTGGCGGTGGTGGAGGGTGACCGTCGCCGGCTGCTGGCCCTTTCGCGCGAGCCGCTGAAGGTGGGCCTGCATGTCGATCTGGACCGGCCCGGCCGCATGCTGCCGATGATCGACGCCCTCGATGTGCTGGCGGCGCGCGGCCAGCGCATGATCCGCGTTTCCGCGCCGCTGCAGGGCACCGGCGACCGGGTGGAGGTGGTGCTGCCGGAGGCGCCGCTTTATCACGCCATGGTCAGCTATGCCGCGCGCATTCTGGCGATTTCGCTGGTCATCTCGCTTCTGACGGCGGCGCTCATCTACTGGAGCCTGCGCCGGCTGATCGTGCGCCCGCTGCAGCACATGAGCCATGCGATCGAGACCTTTGCCGCCGCCCCGGAGGATCTCGGCCATGTGCTGGAGCCCTCGCTGCGCAGCGACGAGATCGGCGATGCCTGGCGCCGGCTGCGGCGCATGCAGCAGGAGCTGTCGCGCACCCTGCAGCAGCGCCGGCGGCTGGCCGAACTGGGGCTCGCCGTCTCCAAGATCAACCACGATCTCCGGAACCTGCTCGCCTCCGCCCAGTTGCTCTCCGACCGTCTGGCCAGCGCCGACGATCCGATGGTGCAGCGTCTGGCGCCGAAAATCACCGAAACCCTCGACCGGGCGGTCGCCTATACCCGCTCCGTCATGGCCTATGGCGCCGCGCGCGAGGCGCCGCCGGAACGCCGGCTGGTGCGCGTCAGCGATGTCGTGGTGGAAATGCGCGAGGCGGTCGGGCTGGCCGGGCCGAGCGACATCGCGTTCGTCAACGCCGTGCCGCCGGATCTGGAAGTCGACGCCGACCCCGAACAGCTGTTCCGCATTCTGGTCAACCTCGGCCGCAATGCGGTGCAGGCGCTTCACGCCGCGCGCGACCGGCCGGGCGTCGTAAAGCGGCTGACGGTCAGTGCCGAACGCACCGGCACGGTGGCGAGCATCACCGTGGCCGATACCGGCCCCGGCGTGCCGGCGCGGGCGCGGGAGCACCTTTTCCGCGCCTTCACGGGCGGCGCGCGGCCGGGCGGCGTCGGGCTGGGGCTTGCCATCGCGGCCGAACTGGTGCGCGCCCACGGCGGCCAGATCGCGCTCGCCGGCGGCCCCCCCGGCGCGACCTTCACCTTCACCATTCCCGACCGGCCGGTGGATCTCGATGCCGTGCGGCGGGCGAGCGCGCGCGGCTGAGGCGGAATTGCGGCCGCCGCGGCCCGGTCCGGCGAAACTGGTTGTTGTCCGGAAAGGGCGCTTCGCTTAAAGCGGTGCGTGCTCCAGCCGGCGGGCAATTCCGCTGCCGGCGGGCCGGCGCGCGTCTCTGCCGTTTGTAGCGCGCCGCTGTCGTTCCAAGGACGTTTGCCAGATGACCGAAAGCCCCGTTCCCCGGATCTTCGACGCTGCAGAAGCCGTGGCCGCCGTCAAAGGGCGTGCATGGCCTTTTGAAGAGGCGCGAAAGCTGGTGGAGCGCGTGGAAAAACGCGGCGGCGGCACGGTGCTGTTCGAAACCGGCTACGGCCCCTCGGGCCTGCCGCACATCGGCACCTTTGGCGAGGTCGCCCGCACCACCATGGTGCGCCATGCTTTCCGCGTGATGACGGAAGACCGTTACGAAACGCGCCTGCTGTGCTTCTCCGACGACATGGACGGCATGCGCAAGGTGCCGGAGAACGTGCCCAACCGCGACATGCTGATGAAGCATCTCGGCAAGCCGCTGACGCGCGTGCCCGATCCGTTCGGCACCCACGACAGCTTCGGCGGGCACAACAATGCCATGCTGCGCGGCTTTCTCGACCATTTCGGCTTCGAATACGAGTTCGCTTCCGCGACCGACTACTATGCCGCCGGCCGGTTCGACGCCATTCTGCTGAAGATGCTCTCCGTCTACGATCAGGTGATGGAGATCATGCTGCCGACCCTGCGCGAGGAGCGGCGCAAGACCTATTCGCCGTTCCTGCCGGTGTGTCCGCGCACGGGCGTGGTGCTGCAGGTGCCGGTTCTGGAGACGCACCCGCTGGCGGGCACCATCGTCTACCGCGATCCGGAAACGGAAGAGCTGGTGGAAACGCCGGTGACCGGCGGCCGCGTCAAGGCGCAGTGGAAGCCCGACTGGGCGATGCGCTGGGCGGCGCTGGGCGTGGACTATGAGATGTCCGGCAAGGACCACATCGACAATGTGCGCACCTCCGGCAAGATCTGCCGCGCTCTCGGTGCCCCGCCGCCGGATGGCTTCAACTACGAACTGTTCCTCGATGAGAACGGCGAGAAGATCTCCAAGTCCAAGGGCAACGGTCTCACCATCGAGCAGTGGCTGACCTATGCGTCGCCGGAAAGTCTGTCGCTGTTCATGTATCAGAAGCCGAAGGCGGCCAAGAAGCTGCACTTCGACGTGATCCCGCGCGCTGTCGACGACTATTACACGTTCCTCGGCAAGTATCCGGCGGAGAAGCCGGAGGCGCAGATCGAGAACCCGGTGTGGCACATCCATTCCGGCCATCCGCCGGCGCATGGTGTGCCGGTGTCGTTCACGATGCTGCTCAACCTCGTCTCTGCCTCCAATGCGGAGGATGCGGGCGTGCTGTGGGGCTTCCTCAGCCGCTATGCGCCGGGCGCCAGCCCGCAGAGCGAGCCGGAACTCGATCGTCTGGTGGGCTATGCCATCCGCTATTTCGCGGATTTCGTGAAGCCGGGGAAGGTGTTCCGCAAGGCGGACGAGACCGAGACGAGCGCGCTTCAGGCCCTCGATGCCGCCCTTGCCGCCCTGCCGGAAAGCGCGCACGCGGAAGAGATTCAGAATGCGGTCTACGAAGTCGGCCGCCTGATCTATCCCGATGCCGCCAAGCCGGGGCCGGATGGCCGGCCGGGCGTGGCGCTGACGTGGTTTTCCACGCTCTACCGGCTGCTGCTCGGGCAGGAGCGCGGCCCGCGCTTCGGCTCGTTCGTGGCGCTCTACGGCATTCCGGAAACCCGGGCACTGATCCGCGCCGCGCTGGCGCGCTGATTCGGCGCTGCCGGTCGAAAACACCCGTCGCAACGGGGCCGCGGCAGAGCCTGCCGCCGGCCCCGTTGTCGTTTGCGAGGGGCGGCTATTGTGCGGCCGGCGGGGCGGAGGGCAGGCGCAGGGGCTCGCCGGTGGCCGGCGCGCCCACCGGCGGCGGTGCCGCCGGATAGGGCGCGACGACGGCCGGTTCAGGTTCCGTCGGCGGGGCCGGCGGCACCAGTGCGCCGGCGGAAGCGGCCGTGCCGGGTTCATCGCCCCCGCGGCTGCTGTCGCTGCCGCTGCCCGGCAGTGCGGCGGCATCGGCGGCGATGTCCGACAGCGGTTCGTCGGCATCGGCCCATAAACCGCGCCCGGCGCGGCGGGCCTCGTCCTCGTGGGCGGAAAGTTCGGCCGAAACTGCGCGCGCCCAGCCGTTGCCGACCAGCCACAGCGCAAGATCGGGGCCGCCCGGCCCGTCCTCGCCGGCCCGCGGGGCGATGCGGCAGGCCATGGCGGTGCCGCCGTCTGCCGCCGTCACGGCCGTGCAGTCGAGCGGCCGCATGCGGATGAGATTGCGCAGCGCCGTGCGTGCCCGCGCGCCGCACGGCCAGCGGCTGCCGTCGGCCGCCGTGCAGGTTTCGCCGGCCGCCGGGGCGGCGATGCCGGCCAGCGCGATCCGCCGGCCCGTGCCGGGCCCGGCCCGCAGATGGCCGGCGTCCTCCACGATGACACGGGAAAGATGCTGCGGGGCGGATGGCGTGCCGGCCGGCGGTGCGCCGGCCGCGACCGGCCCGCCGCCCGCCGCCGCGGGGGCAGCCGGTGTCACATCGCGTCCGCCGGATGGCGCCGGCAGCGA
>NZ_DAISHT010000079.1:4871-10364 GCF_036822375.1 Pseudoxanthobacter sp.
CGCGGGGGGCTGTGAAGATGCGGGCGCGGGGGAAGACGCCGTGCCCGCGGTTCCGCTGCCGGCCGCCGTTGCCGCCGGCACGGTTGCTGCCGGTGTGCGCGCCGGCGGCGAGGCCGCCGGAAAGCGGTTCATGAGATAGGCGGCGGTGCCGCCGGCGATCGCCACGCCGATGGCCAGCGAAACAGCGAGCGAGCCGAAACCGGAAAAGCGCGCCATGGGCAGGTCTCCCCGCAAGGCGGTTGAGGGCCGGCCGCGAGAGCGCAGCCGCGAAAAACGGGTTTTCAGGCCGGCGCGCTCACTGGCTTGCCCACAGGATGCGGGCCATCCAGTCGACCTCCGCCAGCGGCAGGATGCGCGGCGGGTGCTCGGGGTTGAGGGAGTGCAGCTCCAGCGTGCGCGCGGTGATGCGGTGCAGCACCTTGGCCATCACCTCGCCCTCGTTGGTGCGCACCACCACGCGGTCGTTGCGGCGCACGCTGGCCGAGCGCGAGACGATCAGAACGTCGCCGTCGCGATAGGCGGGCATCATCGAATCGCCCGTCACCTCCAGCGCGAACACCATGTCGTCGCTGGCGGTGGGGAAGGGAATCTCGTCCCAGCCGGTGCCGACGGGATAGCCGCCGCTGTCGAAGAAGCCGCCCATGCCGGCCTGCGTCATGCCCAGCAGCGGCACGGAGCGCTGCGCCGGCAGCCGGTCGTGCAGCACCTCGGCGGCGAAGAAGGCGGTGGCGTCGGTGCCGGTCGCCTCCAGAACCTTGGCAATCGATTCGGTGGAAGGCCACCGCGGCCGGTCGCCGGCATGGCGCTTGGATTTGTTGAAGGTGGTGGGGTCGAGCCCGGCGCGGCGGGCAAGGGCCGATGGCGTCATCCCGTGGCGGGCGGCCAGCGCGTCGAGAGCCATCCAGATCTGCTCGTGGGTGAGCATCGGCCCCTCCTTGGCTCCCGCGGCGCGGCAAAGCGCCGGGCAGATTTTTCAGGTTGCCCGCGAACGCGCGCCGCCGGAACACGGCGCTCCGTGGCCGCCGCCGCAGACGTCGGGGACCGGATGCGCCGCAGGCGCCGTCAGCAGGAATTTATCCCTTGTTTCTGTCTGATTATCGTCCGATTCGCGCCCTGTCCAGTCATCCGTGCTGCGGCATGGCCGGCGGCGCCGGGGGCTGCGGCGGCCCGGTTTGCGCCGCCGCGCCGGCCGCAGCCGGATTGATCGGGCGGCGGAAAGCTGACACTGGAAGGGCCGGACAGGAAAGCGGGGCTTCGATGACGGCTGACACGATCTACAAGATCGCCGGCACGCAGGAATGGGCGGCGGCGGAGGCGGCGGGCGTGTTCGCCGGCGCGGCGGTCGATCTGGCCGACGGCTACATCCACTTTTCCGATGCCGGGCAGGTGGCGGAAACGGCGGCGCGCCACTTCGCCGGGCGCAGCGATCTGGTGCTGGTGGCGGTCGATGCCGGCGCGCTGGGGGCGGCGCTGAAGTGGGAACCCTCACGCGGCGGGGCGCTTTTTCCGCACCTTTATGGCATCCTGCCGCTCAGTGCAGTGCTGCGCGTGGCGCCGCTGCCGCCCGGTGCCGGCGGGCACCATGATTTCACGGGGCTGCTATGATCGATCTCTATCGCGGGCTCGCCCGCCGGGCGCTGTTCTGCCTTGAAGCGGAGAAGGCGCATCGCCTGACGATCGCGGCGCTGGCCTCCGGTCTGGCGCGGGTGCCGCAGCCGCGGCCGGACCCGGCCCTGCGGCAGACGCTGTTCGGGCTCGATTTTCCCAATCCGCTCGGCATGGCGGCCGGCTTCGACAAGGATGCCGAGGTGCCCGATGCGGTGCTTGGCCTCGGCTTCGGCTTTACCGAAATCGGCACCGTCACGCCGCTTGCCCAGCCCGGCAATCCGCGCCCGCGCCTGTTCCGGCTGGTGGAAGACCGCGGCATCATCAACCGCATGGGCTTCAACAACGCCGGCCACGCTCCGGCGCTTGCGCGGCTGCGGGCGCGCCGCGGGCGGCCGGGCATCGTGGGCGTCAATGTCGGGGCCAACAAGGATGCCGCCGACCGCATGGCCGATTATGTGACGGGCATCGCCCGCTTTGCGGCGGTGGCGGATTATTTCACCGTCAACGTTTCCTCGCCCAACACGCCGGGCCTGCGCGACCTGCAGGCGAAGGCCGCTCTTGAGGAACTGCTGGCCCGCGCGCTGGAAGCACGCGATGCGGCGGCCGAGGGCGCGGGGCGGCGCGTGCCGGTGCTGCTGAAGATCGCCCCCGATCTCGACGAGCACGGCCTCGACGATGTGGCGGAGGCCATCGCCGGCAGCGGGCTTGACGGGCTGATCGTCTCCAACACCACCATTTCGCGCCCGGCGCTGGCCTCGCCGCGCGCGCGGGAAAGCGGCGGGCTTTCCGGCCGGCCGCTGTTTCCGCTCTCCACGATCGCACTGGCGAAGATGCGCGGGCGGGTCGGTCCGGGTCTGCCGCTGATCGGTGTGGGCGGGGTCGATTCGGCCGAAACGGCCTTTGCCAAGATCGCCGCCGGGGCGAACCTCGTTCAGCTCTACAGCGGCCTCGTCTATGAGGGGCCGGACCTGATCGGCCGCATTCTGGGCGGGCTTTCCGCCGAACTGAAGCGGCGCGGCCTTGCCTCGCTTGCGGACGCGAGCGGCTGCGAGGCGGAGGCGTGGGCGGCGCGGCAGGCGTGACCGCGGCGCCCGTCAGCCCGGCAGGCTTGCGTTGAGGCGGGCCGGCAGCCGGGCGGCGAGCGTGAAGCCGCGCGCCCCCAGAAAGCCGACCATCGCCGCCCACAGACCATGGTTGCCGAACGGCGGCACCAGCAGGGCCCACAGGACGAAATAGAGCCCGAGCGACAGCAGCATCATGTTGCGCATGGTGGCCGACCAGGTGGCGCCGATGAACACGCCGTCGAGTTCATAGGCGAGCACGCCCGCAACTGGGGCGGCGGCGGCCCAGACGAGAAAGTGCCGGGCGGCCGCGCGCACCGCCGGTGCGGTGGTCATGAGGTCGATCACGGCCGGGCCGGCCGCCATGAAGAACGCCGCCAGCAGCACCGACAGCGCAAAACCCCAGCCGATGGAAAGCCGCAGCGCGGCCACGAAATCGGCCCGCGCCCGCGCCCCCAGCGCCCGCCCGCAGAGTTGCTCGGCCGCCGTCGCCAGCCCGTCGAGAAAGAAGGCGGCGACCATCGTCAGGTTCATCAGCACCGAATTCGCGGCCAGAACCACGTCGCCATGGCGTGCGCTTTCGGCGGTGAAGAAGCCGAACGCCACCATCAGCGCCACCGAGCGGATCATGATGTCGCGGTTGATGGCAAAGGTGGCCATCAGCGCGGCCCGGTCGCGCAGGGCCGCAAAGTCCGGCCAGCGCCCGCCGCGGGCAAGGCGGGCGGCAATCGCAAGGCCGGCGAGCGCGGCGGCGGCCTCCGCGGCAACCGCGCTCCACGCCGCACCGGCAATGCCGAGGCGGAAATGGACGATCAGCACCAGACCGGCGACGATGTTGACCCCGTTCAGCACCACCTGCAGCAGCAGGCCCAGCCCGGCGCGGCCGAGCCCGACGACCCAGCCGAGCAGGCTGTAGTTGACGAGCGTCAGCGGAGCGGCGAGCACGCGGACGGCAAAATAGCCGGCGAAGGCGGCATTCACCGCCGGGCTGGCGCCGATGGCGAGGACGAACAGCCGCTGCAGCGGATGGGCCAGCGCGACGATGACGAGGCCGGTGGCAAGGGCGGCGGCAACGGCGCGGATCAGCACGGCGCGCGTGGCGATGCCGTCACGGGCGCCCAGCGCCTGCGCGGTCTGCCCCGTGGTGCCCATGCGCAGGAAGCTGAAGAACGAGAACAGGATGTCGAAAGCCAGCGCCCCGACGGCAATGCCGCCCATCAGCGCCGCGTCGCCGAGCCGGCCGATCAGCGTGCTGTTGACGAGGCCGACGAGCGGCGTCGACAGGTGGGCAAGCGTCATCGGCACCGCAATGGCGAGCACGGCGCGGTGGCCGATGGCGGTGGCACGGTGCGTGCGGGCACCGGGGCGGGCGGGCGAAGCCATGAAACAGGGGTCCGGCAGGGAGAATCCGGCAAGACGGATCCGGCAAGGCGCACCCCGGCGGGGCGCGCAGGCGAGAATGGAATATTTCCAATCTGGCGGCAACAGCCCGAACACGGTCCGCCATGGCCCGGCCGCCCCTGTCACGACCCGGCGGGGGGCTGCCCGGAGCCTGACGGGGTCTGCCCGGAGCCTGACGGGGTCTGAAGGTGAGCCTGACGGGGTCTGGGGTGAGCCTGACGGGGTCTGGGGCGAGCCTGACAGGGTCTTGTCGGGGGGAGGGCCTGACGGCGCCGCACGGGCAGGCTAGTCTTGCGCGCCGGCTGCTGCCGGTCCTGCTGCCCGGATCTGGATTGCCATGCCGCTTTCGATCGTCCACCACCCCGATTATCACGCCGAGCTTGCCGAAGGGCACCGCTTTCCCATGGGCAAGTTCCGCCGGCTGGCGGAGGTGCTGGTGGAGGAAGGCCTCGTGGCCGGGCCGTCTGCCTTCGTGCGGCCGGAGGAGCCGCCGGCCGAGTGGATCGCCCGCGCCCATGACGAGCGCTATGTCGGGCAGATCTATGCCGTCGAGGTGCCGAAGGCCGTGGAGCGCGAGATCGGCTTTCCGATCACCGGGGCGACGTCGCGCCGCGCTCAGCTTTCCGCCTCCGGCACCGCCACGGCGGGGCGGCTGGCGCTGGTGCACGGCATTGCGGCCAACACCGCCGGCGGCAGCCACCACGCCCGCTTTTCCGGCGGCGCGGGCTTCTGCGTGTTCAACGACGTGGCGGTGGCGATCCGCGCGCTTCAGGCCGAAGGGCTGATCGAGCGGGCGATGGTGATCGACTGCGACGTGCATCAGGGCGACGGCACGGCGGAGATTTTTGCTGCCGATGAGCGTGTGTTCACGCTCTCCGTCCATGGGGAGAACAATTATCCGGCCGTCAAGGCGAACTCCGACCTCGACCTTGCGCTGCCGGACGAGACCGGCGACCGCGACTATATCCGCGCCGTGCGCGCGGCGGTGCCGAAGGCGCTGCGCAATCACCGCCCGGACATCGTGTTCTACAATGCCGGGGTCGATCCCCATGCCGACGACCGGCTGGGGCGGCTGAAGCTCTCCGACGGCGGCCTGATCGAGCGCGACCGTTATGTCATCGATGCCGTGCGCGAGGCCGGCGTGCCGCTGGCCGGCGTGATCGGCGGCGGCTACAGCGACGATCTCGATGCTCTGGCGCGCCGCCACAGCCTCCTGTTTCGGGCTGCCGCCGAGTTCGTCTGAGCCGCGGGGCCCGTCAGGGGCGGCTGCCGCCGGCCGGCGGCAGCAGGCGCAAGGCCGTCCGGTTCACCACCCCGACCCGCCAGATATTGAAGCGCGACAGCGGGATGGCGGCGAGGAACGACCGCGGCACCGTGACCGGCACGGCCACGAGATCGGGATAGGACGGCGGCAGCACGCGCG
>NZ_DAISHT010000079.1:10464-15575 GCF_036822375.1 Pseudoxanthobacter sp.
CGCGCGGCGGCCCCGGCCGGGCACAGCACCAGCACGTGGACGAGACAGAGCGGAAAGGAAATCTCGCCGGGCCACGCCGCCCGGCGCGCCGACAGCAGGCGATTGACCTGCGGCGAGCCGATGGCCACCACGAGCGCCGGCACGGCACCGGCAATGTGCACATAAACCTCGCTGAAGCCGGCCGGCTGCCCGGAATAGCCCATCAGGCAGACGATGAGCGGCAGCAGCACCGCGAGGGCGGCCGGCGGCAGGCGCGGCGTGTGCCGCGCCAGCAGGAAAGCCGGCGCCACGCCGACCGGGAACGCGGCGAGAAAGAGCGGGGCGATGGCCGTCGTCATCATGAGGGCGATGCCGCTCAGACAGAGCGCAGCCCACAGCGGCCGCTGTCGCGCCGGGCCGATGATGAGGGCGAGGCCGAAGGCGGCGAAGCTGCCGACGAACTCGGTGCGGATGGTCCACAGGCGGCTGTCGGGGCTGCAGGTGCCGTCGGTGAAGGTGCCATCGGCCCCCTGAAGCAGCGCCCCGGCAAAGCCCGGCCGGTCGAACTGCTGCGCCTGTTCGGGGGTGAGGCCGAAGGCGAACCGGTGCAGCCATGGCGAGCGGCTGATTTCCGCCGCTGCGGTGAAATCACAGGCGCCGGGGGCGAAAAGCGCCCGCGACAGCACAACCGTGACGACGATCGGTCCGGCAAGGCGCGGCCAGCGCCTGACGGCGCTGCGCAGAGTGTTTTCCCGGTTGCCGCGCACGAAATAGCGGCGGGTCAGAATAGCGGTGCGTCAGAACATGGGCCGACAGCACGAAGAAATGGGCCGACAGCACGAAGAACAGGATGACGGCCGAGGTGCCGCAGGTCAGGCCGAAGAAGAAGCGGCCGTTGATCGACAGCGATGCGTCGAATTCGGCAAAGAGGCCGGATTTGCCGGGCAGGAACCCCGGCATGGAATGCCACAGCACCACGCTGACGGCGGCAAGGCCGCGCAGGCCTTCCGGCGGAATGTCCCTGCCGGCGTTTCCGGTTTCGGGAGAGGATGCGGAAGTGGCCTTGGAAGCCGGAGCAGGGGGCGCTTTCAGGATCCTTCCGGCGGCGCGGGGGTGCCGGGGCCGGTCGTTCGGGGCTGGCAGGGCAGGCGGCGGCGTTGCCGGCGCGCCGGCCGGGCGGTTCGATTCCGGCGGCGCTTTCCTATATTGTGCCGGAACCCTTTTCCAGATTCGTTCAAGGTCGATTTATTCCCGATGGTGAACCCCGCCGGGCCGCCCGCCCGCCCCTTCGATGACGATCCGCTTTTTGGCGATGCCGTGCCGGCCCCCGGTCCGAAGCCTGGCGGCATCGCCGCACGCGCGCTGGGCCATGGCCGCCAGCCCGTTTATCTGGAAGGGCTGAACCCCGAGCAGCGCCGCGCGGTGGAAACGGTGGAAGGCCCGGTTCTGGTGCTGGCCGGTGCCGGCACCGGCAAGACGCGGGTGCTGACCACCCGCATCGCCCATATCATCGCCTCCGGCCTCGCCCAGCCCTACCAGATCCTCGCCGTGACCTTCACCAACAAGGCCGCGCGGGAAATGAAGCACCGCATCGCCGCCCTCATCGGCGGCTCGGCGGAAGGCATGAACTGGCTCGGCACCTTCCACGCCATCGGCACCCGCATCCTGCGCCGGCATGCGGAGCTGGCGGGCCTGCGGTCGGATTTCACCATTCTCGACACCGACGACCAGCTGCGCCTGATGAAGCAGATCATTCAGGCGGAGAACCTGGACGAGAAGCGCTGGCCGGCGCGCCAGCTCGCCCAGCTCATCGACGGCTGGAAGAACCGCGGCCTGACCCCGGACAAGGTGCCGGCCGGCGACGGGGCCGGCTTTGCCAACGGCCGCGGGCAGGCGCTCTATGCGCTCTATCAGGCCCGGCTGAAGATGCTGAACGCCACCGATTTCGGCGATCTGCTGGTGGAGCCGATCCGCATCTTCCGCCAGCATCCCGATGTGCTGGCCGACTATCAGCGCCGCTTCCGCTACATGCTGGTGGACGAGTATCAGGACACCAACACCGCGCAATATCTGTGGCTGCGCCTGCTGGCGCAGAACAACACCAACATCTGCTGCGTGGGCGACGACGACCAGTCGATCTATGGCTGGCGCGGCGCGGAGGTGGATAACATCCTGCGCTTCGAGCGCGATTTTCCCGGTGCCGTGGTCATCCGGCTGGAGCGCAACTACCGCTCCACCGCGCCCATTCTGGCGGCGGCCTCCCATCTCATCGCCCACAACGAGGGCCGGCTCGGCAAGACGCTGTTCACCGAAGCCCGCGATCCGGAAGCCGCCCCGGTCACGGTCGCCTCGGCCTGGGATTCCACCGAGGAGGCGCGCTCCATCGGCGACGAGATCGAAAGCCTGCAGCGCAAGGGCGAGAGCCTCGACCAGATCGCCATTCTGATGCGCGCCTCGTTCCAGATGCGCGAGTTCGAAGACCGCTTCGTCACGCTCGGGCTGCCCTATCGCGTGGTCGGCGGCCCGCGGTTCTACGAGCGCGCCGAAATCCGCGATGCGCTGGCCTATTTCCGCGCCACCGTGCAGCCGGCCGACGATCTTGCCTTCGAGCGGATCGTCAACACGCCCAGGCGCGGCCTCGGCGATGCCACGCTGCAGATCTGCCACGATTTCGCCCGCGCCCGGCAGATGCCGCTGATGGCGGCCGCCGCCCATCTGGTGGAAACCGACGAGCTGAAGCCGAAGGCGCGCACCACCCTGCGCGCCCTGCTGCAGGCCTTCGCCCACTGGCGCAGCCTTCTGGACGACAAGCCCCATCACGAGGTGGCCGAGATCATTCTCGACGAGAGCGGCTACACCGAGATGTGGAAGCAGGACCGCTCGGCCGACGCCCCGGGCCGGCTGGAAAACCTGAAGGAGCTGATCCGCTCCATGCAGGATTTCGAATCGCTCGCCGGCTTCCTGGAGCACATCGCCCTCGTCACCGACACGGAGAACGAGGCGGGGCAGGAGGCGGTGACGCTGATGACGCTGCATGCCGCCAAGGGGCTGGAATTCAACACCGTGTTCCTGCCGGGCTGGGAGGAGGGGCTTTTCCCCCACCAGCGTGCCCTCGATGAGGGCGGCCGCTCCGGGCTGGAGGAAGAACGCCGGCTGGCCTATGTCGGCCTCACCCGCGCCCGCCGGCGGGCCTATGTGTGGTTCGCCTCCAACCGCCGCGTCCACGGCCTGTGGCAGACCACGGTGCCCTCGCGCTTTCTGGACGAACTGCCGGAAGCCCATGTGGAGGTGCGTGAATCCGGCGGCGCGGGCGGCTATGGCGGCTATGGCGCCAGCCGCTTCGACCGCTCCGACAGCTTCGGCTCCAGCTATTCCACGCCGGGCTGGGAGCGGGCGCGCGAGCGCACGCGCGAGGCCGGGGCCGGCGGCCGGGCAGGCGGGCGGCCGCTTTCCGGCCCGGCCCAGCGCCTGCGCGGCGGGGCGACCATCGAGGGCGAACTCGTTGCCAAGAGCGTGGTGGAAAACCCCTCCGCCTTCACGAAGGGCGGCCGGGTGTTTCACCAGAAATTCGGTAACGGCACGGTGGCCGCTATCGACGGCAACAAGCTGACGGTCGATTTCGACAAGGCCGGGCGCAAGAAGGTGCTGGATTCCTTCCTCGAACGGCTCTGAGCGCGCGCCGGCGGAATGGCACTGGAAGGCTGAGCCGGCTTTGGTTAGGATGTCATGCGATATTCAGTCGCATGTGCGTTCCCGGACGTGGGTTCGCGTACCGGGACAGATGCCATGGCTATTCCGCACAATCCTTCCGGGCCGTCGGGCGGCCTGCTGCCGCCGCGCTGCGGCTGCGGTCCCGTCAGCCCCGCCGGCTGGGGCCTGCGGCTTGTGGTGGCCCTCGTGCTCAGCATTGCGGCGGCGGTGATTCTCGCCCGCCTGCCGTGGCTCGGCGACGGCTTCTTTGCCGAGAACGGCCCGGTGGAGGATGCGCAGGCGCTGCTGCTGGTGGCCGCCGGCGCGGTTTTTGCGCTGACGGCCTTTGCCAGCGCGCGCCCGGCGGAGCGGGCGGTGCTGCTGGCGGCGGCGCTGGTGATGTTTGCCATGGCCGACCGCGAGATGGACCTGCGCCACACCGGGCTGCCGGGGTGGCTGGTGTTTGCGGTCACCGGCTGGCTGCCGCATGTGCTGCTCGGCGCGCTGGCGCTGTTCACGCTGCTTTATTATCGCGGCGCGCTCCGGGGCATCCCGCAGGCGCTGTGCCGGCGTTTTGCCGGCTGGGCGGGGCTGGCGATGGCGCTGGGCTTTCTGCTGGCCGGTGCCGGCTGGCCGTTTGACAAAGATGTGATGCGGCTGCCGCCGGCCCTTGCCGACCGTCTCGAAGAGAGCTTCGAGTTTGCTTCCTATGGCTGGTTCCTCCTGGCCGCGTTTGCGGCCCGCCGGGCCTGAGGGGCGGCGGCGGGCGCGATCTGCTTGCGTCCGGCCGGCGGCTGCGCTAGGCGAGGAATCTTGATCGGGCGCCCCCGGGCCCGGCCCAGACGGAACACGGACTCTTATGGACAAGATCAGGATCGTCGGCGGTAACCGGCTGAACGGCACCATCCCCATCTCCGGGGCGAAGAATGCGGCCCTGCCGCTGATGATCGCGAGCCTTCTGACCGACGAGACCCTGACGCTTGAGAACCTGCCGCGCCTGCGCGATGTGCAGCTTCTGTTCCAGATCCTCTCCAACCACGGCGTCGACCACGCCATTCAGGGCAAGCGCAACGGTCAGGACGACATGTGCGGCCAGACGGTGGACCTGTCGGCGCGCGCCATCGTCGACACCACCGCGCCCTACGAGCTTGTCTCCCGGATGCGGGCGAGCTTCTGGGTCATCGGCCCGCTGCTGGCGCGCATGGGCGAGGCGCAGGTGTCGCTGCCCGGCGGCTGTGCCATCGGCACCCGGCCGGTGGATTTCTTCATCAACGGCCTCAGGGATCTCGGCGCGGAAATCGAGATCGACCGCGGCTATGCCATCGCCCGGGCCCCGAAGGGCGGCCTCGTCGGCGGTCGCGTGGTGTTCCCCAGGGTTTCCGTCGGGGCCACCCACACCGTCATGATGGCGGCGACGCTGGCGCGCGGCGAAACCGTGATCG
>NZ_DAISHT010000080.1:0-15521 GCF_036822375.1 Pseudoxanthobacter sp.
AAGAGGATGGTGGGCGGTACAGGGATTGAACCTGTGACCTTTGCCGTGTCAAGGCAACGCTCTCCCGCTGAGCTAACCGCCCGTTCCATATCCGGGGGCAGACTTTCGTCTGCGGCCGTCGGGCGCTGGGCCGTCTGACCAGCCGGTGCGGTGCCGGCGTGGCGAACCCTATAGCGGGGTTCGGTTCAGGGCGCAAGCCCGTGTCGTCGTCATCCACACCCGGCAAACAAAACCGGGGATCTTTCCACAGACTGCGGCACCGCCGGCGCCGCAGCCGCAGGCCCGTCAGACGGCGCCGCCGGCGATGAGCTGCATGATGAGGTCCATGATCGGCCCGCCAACGCTGATGAGCGACACCACCGTCGCCACCGCGATGAGCAGGGCAACGATGCCGAAATCCGCCGCTGCCGCTTCGGCCACAACGGGTTCAAGCCGGTTGACTCGCGCCTGCATCGGGCTGTTCCTTCCACGCTTCTGCGATCGCCGGGAGAGGCCCGCCGCAAGCGGCAGGCGGCCCCGCGCACGGGTCCTTGCGGTGAGGGCCGGCAGCCGCGGCCGCCTCGTCTCACCTGCCGGCAATCCTGCCCTGCCGGGCTTGCCAGCCGGTTAAGGCGCCGTGGCCAAAAGGCGGCACGGGCGCGGCGGCCCATGGCAGGGTTAACGCTGCGTAAAGCCGTCTGCGCCCGGGCCACTGGCAGGCGGGCCGGGGCCGCCCTATCTTTGGTCTCAAGACCCGCGCGGCGGCGTTCGCCGCGTCTCTCCCGCGCCCTCCCCCCCTTGCCACAGGCAGAACCGTTCCGTGCGCCTTTCCACGTTCACCGACGAAGCCCGCCTCGCGCTCGAAACGCTGGTGGAGCGGGCGCAGGAAATCGCCCGGCCCGGCGTGCGGCTCGGCGTCACCGGTCTGTCGCGGGCGGGCAAGACGGTGTTCATCACCGCGCTCGTCCACAACCTCATTCACGGCGGCCGCCTGCCAATGTTCGCGCCGGCCGCCGCGGGCCGCATTGCCGGCGCGAAACTCGATCCGCAGCCCGACGACGCCGTGCCCCGGTTCGATTACGAAGCCCACATCGGCGCGCTGGTGCACGACCGGCTGTGGCCGCAATCGACGCGGATGGTCTCCGAACTCCGGCTGACCGTCGCCTACGAATCCGCAACCTTTCTCGGTCGCCACCTCGGACGCGGCAGCCTGACGGTCGATATCGTCGACTATCCGGGCGAGTGGCTGCTCGACCTGTCGCTGATGGAGCGCGACTATGCGCAGTGGTCGGCGGAGGCGATCGGCCGGCTTGCCGCCCGGCCGGCGGGCGAGGCCGGTGCCGCCCTTGCCGCGGCCTTGCAGGCAACCGACCCGGCTGCGCCCGAAAGCGAGGCCGAGGCCCGCCGCCTTGCCGCGCTGTTCACGGCCCACCTGAAGGCCCGCCGCGCCGACCCGGAGGCACTGGCCGCCGACCCGCCCGGCCGCTTTCTGATGCCGGGCGATCTGGAAGGCTCGCCACTTCTCACCTTCGCCCCGCTCATGCTCCCGCCGGGGCAGGCCGCCGCCGCCGGCAGTCTCGCCGCCATGATGGCGCGGCGCTACGAATCCTATCGCAACCACGTCGTGCGCCCGTTCTTCCGCGATCACTTCGCCCGTCTCGACCGGCAGATCGTGCTGGTGGACGTGCTCTCCGCTCTGGATCGCGGCCCGGGCGCGGTGCGCGAGCTGCAGCGCGTGCTGACGGAGGTGATGGCCGCCTTCCGCCCCGGCCGGCTGTCGTTCCTGTCGGGGCTGATCGACCGGCGCATCGACCGCATTCTGTTTGCCGCCACCAAGGCCGACCACCTGCACCATCAGGATCACGACCGGCTGGAAGCGATTCTGGCACGCATGGTGGCCGATGCCAGCGCCCGGGCGCGTTATGCCGGCGCGACCGTGCAGATTGCCGCCCTCGCAGCCGTGCGCGCCACCCGGCAGGCGCTGGTGCGGCAGGGCAGCGAGCGGCTGCCGGCCATCACCGGCGTGCCCATGGCGGGCGAGGTCATTGACGGCGAAGTCTATGACGGACAAACCGAAATCGCGCTGTTTCCGGGCGACCTGCCGGCCGATCCGGGGGTGGTGTTCGGCCTCGGCGGCGAGGCCGGCCTGCCGCCGGGCACGCTGCGCTTCGCCCGCTTCCGCCCGCCGAAGCTGGAACAGGGGCCGGACGGGCTGACGCTGGTGCTGCCGCACATCCGCCTCGACCGCGCACTCGATTTTCTGCTCGGAGACCGCCTCGCATGATTGCCGCAGATGCCGGGACAGGCCCCGCCGGAGGCTGCACGCCATGAGCGAACGCGACCCGCAGAGCGCACCGCCGCGCCGCCCCGCCGCCTTCCGCCTCCACCCGGAGAGCGAGGACGATCCGCGCGCCGCCACCGTCGAGCCCGAGCCGGAGGAGAGCGACACCACCCCGCCGCCGGACGACGGAGCCGCGGCTGCCGGCCGCCGGCCGCCAGGCGGGCAGCGCGGGTTCTCTCTGCGTCGGTTCTCTCTGCGTCGGTTCTCCTGGGGGGGCGTGTTCTTTGCCGGCCTCGGCGGCCTTGTCACGTTTGCCGCCGGCCTTTCCGTCGACCGGCTGATCGACGATCTCTTCGCCCGTGCCGACTGGCTCGGCTGGGCGGCGCTGGCGCTCGCGGCGCTGACGGTGCTGGCCGCCGCCATCATCGTGCTGCGCGAAGGGCTGGCGATCGCCCGTCTCGGCCGCATCGACCGGCTGCGCACCGAGGCAGCGGCCGCCGCAGCCGCCGACGACCGTAAGGCGGCGGAGGCCGTGGTGGCGCAGGTCGGCCGGCTTTTTGCCGCCCGGCCGGAAACCGCCGCCGGCCGCGCCGCCCTCGCCCGCCATGTCGATGAGGTGATCGACGGGCAGGATCTGATCCGTCTTGCCGAACGCGAACTGCTGGCCCCGCTCGATGCCGAAGCCCGGCGGCTGGTGATGGAAACGGCCCGCCGCGTTTCGGTGGTCACCGCGCTGTCGCCGCGCGCCTTCGTCGATATCCTGTTCGTGCTGGTGTCCGCGGCCGGGCTCATCCGGCGGCTGGCGCTGCTCTATGGCGGCCGGCCGGGCCTGATCGGCTTCGTCACCCTCGCCCGCCACGTCATCGGCCATCTGGCGGTGACCGGCGGCATCGCCGCCGGCGATTCCCTGCTGCACGAGGTGGTCGGCAAGGGGCTTGCGACCCGGATTTCCAGCCGGCTCGGCGAGGGTATCGTCAATGGCCTGATGACGGCGCGCGTCGGCCTTGCGGCCATGGATGTGTGCCGGCCGCTGCCGTTTCTGGATGCCCCCCGGCCCCGCGTTTCCGACATCATCGGCGAAATCGCCGCCTCTGTGCCGGCCGCCGGCCGCGACGCGCCCTGACGGCACCCGCCGCGGGCGGGCACGGCGACGACGAACGCCGCCCGGCTGTCAGATCCGCCGGCCGAGCACGATCCCGGCGAGCAGCGCACCGGCGGTGAGCGCCAGTGCCGCCGGCAGCGGGCTGCTGCCCGCGCCGCCTTCGGCCGCCGCCTCGGTTTCTGCCCCGCGGGCCGGCCCGCCGGCCGCCTTCCGGCTGCCGAGACCGGCGATGAGCGCCCCCAGCGGATCGCTTGCAGCCACCGGCTGCGGCGCCGGGGGCGCCGACCGCCGCGTCGCAATCAGTGCCACGAGAGCCCCCAGCAGCACCACGCCGCCGCCAACCGCGCCGGCCGCCCCGGCCGGCCCCAGATAGGGCGTCAGCACCAGCGTGAGGGCAACGAGCAGAAAGATGAAGCCGATCAGCGCCAGAAGCCCCCCGGCGACAAGGGCAATGGCCAGCACCACGGCCCGGCGGACGGTGGCCTCGACATTGGCCCGGCCGCGCTCGATCGCCGGCATCACGAATCGCATCGCCACGACATCCAGCAGCGCCGTCAAGGAAGCCTTCAGCATCGGTTCTCTCCTGCCGTGCGGGCCGGCACCGCCCGGCCGGCCCGCGGGCGCAATCACAGCGGCGCCATCATAGCGGCGATTCGGATCGCGCGCAGGGTCCGGCACCGGGGGCGCGCACACGGCACGCCCCGGTGCCCGTCGGCTCGTGCTCAGCGGCGGGAAGCCAGCCCGATCAGGAACCCGAGGCCGATGGCCCCCGCCACCCAGAGCACCGGGTTGCGCGCAACATGGGTGTTGACTTCGCCGGCGATCTCGCCGGCCCGCGAGCACGCCTGCCGCGCGGTCGCCTCGCCCCGGGCCAGCACATCGTCGGCCACCGCCCCGGCCTTTGCCCGGGCCGCGGCTGCCTGCGCGCGCACGCTCTCGCCTGCGGTCTCTGCCTGTCCTTCCAGCAGCGCCCGCACCGCCTCGGTCAGCCGCGCGATATCCGATTTCAGAACCGCGAATTCCGCCGCCACGTCTTCGACGCCGACGGTCTCGTCCTTCTTGTCAGCCATGATCTCTCTCCCTTTTCTCTGGCAGCGCCGCGCCGTCAGCGCGCCCGCTGATTGAACATGATCTGCTGGGCGGCCTTGTCCGTGGCAAGATCGACGCGCGGGGCTGCGCTGCCGACCGCAAGCCCGCGCGCAACCGCCGGACGCGCGCTGACAGCCGCAAGCCACCGCGCCACGTCCGGAAACTCCGCCAGGTCGATGCCCTGCCGCTCCCAGCCGCGCGCCCAGCCCACCACCGCCATATCGACGATGGAATAGTCATCGCAGATGAACGGCCGCCCCTTCAGGCGCCGGTCAAGCACGCCATAGAGCCGGTGCGTCTCGTCGCGATAGCGCTTGATCGCGTAGGGCACCTTCTCCGGCGCATAATGGGCGAAATGGTGATTCTGGCCCAGCATCGGCCCGAAGCCGGCCATCTGCCACATCAGCCACTCTTCGACTTCGACGCGCCGGCGCTCGTCCTGCGGATAGAACTGCCCGAACTTGCGGCCGAGATAGAGCAGGATCGCACCGGACTCGAACACCGAAATCGGCGCGCCGCCCGGCCCTTCCGGGTCGACAATGGCCGGCATCTTGTTGTTGGGCGAAATGGCAAGGAAATCCGGCACAAACTGGTCGCCGCGCCCGATGTCGACCAGATGCACGTTATAGGGAACGCCCAGTTCTTCCAGCATGATGCTGATCTTGTAGCCGTTCGGTGTCGGCCAGAAAAAAAGCTCGATCGGCGGCTGCTGCACCATGAACGTTCTCCCTCGGCCCGGAGGACCGGGCGCAGGCAATCGCAGGTTCCGCCGGCCCGTCCGGCGCAATGCCCGCCTCCAGAATGTGGGCCGCCGCGGCGCGCGATCAAGCCCGGCCCGCGCCGCGCGAGGCCGTTCCCGGCGCGAAAAGCGGCTGAAAGCAAACGGGCGCCGGCCCGACCGGCCGACGCCCGCGCAATTTCTTACGGCATCCGCGAAAGCGGCCGCCGGTCCGGCGTCATTCGAGGCCGAGGCGCGCCTTGACGAGTGCGTTCACCACCTGCGGGTTGGCCTTGCCGCCGGTTGCCTTCATCACCTGCCCGACGAACCAGCCGGCGAGCGTCGGCTTGGCCAGCGCCTGCGCCGCCTTTTCCGGATTGGCCTCCACCACCGCCGCGACGGCCGCCTCGATGGCCCCGGTATCCGTCACCTGCTTCAGCCCGCGGGCCTCCACGAGCGCGCGCGGCTCGCCGCCCTCCGTCCACACGATCTCGAACAGATCCTTGGCAATCTTGCCGGAAATCACCGCCTCGGAAATCAGATCGATGATCGTGCCGAGCGCCGCCGCGCTGACCGGGCTTTCGCTGATCGACAGCCCGTCCTTGTTGAGGCGCCCGAACAGTTCGTTGATGACCCAGTTCGCCGCCAGCTTGGCATCGCGCTCCTGGGCAACCTCTTCGAAGAAGTCGGCGGAATCCTGATCGGCCACGAGGATGCTGGCATCGTAGCCGGACAGCCCGAAATCCTTGATGAAGCGCGTGCGCTTGTCATCCGGCAGTTCCGGCAGCCCGGTCTGCAGCTCCGCAATCATGGACTCGTCCAGCACCAGCGGCAGCAGGTCCGGGTCCGGGAAGTAGCGATAATCGTGCGCCTCTTCCTTGGAGCGCATCGACCGCGTCTCGCCGGTGCGGGCGTCGAACAGCCGGGTTTCCTGATCGATGCTGCCGCCGTCTTCCAGAATCGCGATCTGCCGCCGCGCTTCATATTCGATCGCCTGACCGGCAAAGCGGATCGAATTGACGTTCTTGATCTCGCAGCGCGTGCCGAGCGGCCCGCCGGGGCGGCGCACGGACACGTTCACATCCGCGCGCAGGTTGCCCTTTTCCATGTCCGCATCGGAAGTGCCGAGATAACGCAGGATGGTGCGCAGCTTGGACAGATAGACGCGCGCCTCTTCAGCGGAGCGCAGATCGGGCCGCGAGACGATCTCCATCAGCGCAACCCCCGACCGGTTCAGATCGACGAAGCTCATGGTCGGGTGCTGATCATGCACCGACTTGCCGGCATCCTGCTCCAGATGAAGCCGTTCGATGCCGACGACGATGCGCTCGCCGTCCAGCATATCGAGCACGATCTCGCCTTCACCGACGATCGGATACTTGTACTGCGAGATCTGATAACCCTGCGGCAGATCCGGATAAAAATAGTTCTTGCGGTCAAAGACCGAGCGGCGGTTGATGACCGCCCGCAGCCCCAGCCCGGTGCGCACGGCCTGACGCACGCACTCGGCGTTGATGACCGGCAGCATGCCCGGCATCGCCGCATCGACGAGCGAAACCTGACTGTTCGGCGCAGCACCGAACCGGGTAGCGGAACCGGAAAACAGCTTGGACTCGGACGTCACCTGCGCATGGACTTCCATGCCGATCACGATTTCCCAGTCACCCGTCGCGCCTTTGATGAGGCTTTCCGCCTTGGCTACCCGCACGTCCGAATACTCCCGCTTCTTTTCAGTCCTGTTCATGCCGCGACCGGCCACGCCAGCCCGGCATGAAGCGCGGCATGACAGCCGGGCATAACAGCCCGGCGCGCCACAACATCCGCACCCGCGGCCAGACCGGCCAGCGGTCCGGCCCGCGTTTTGGCGGCGCGCATTCCTGCTGCGATTGACGCTTTTTTGCGCCGGGGGTCAAGACGCCAAATCCCGCCTGCCGGCCGCAGCGACCGGCGCCGCCGGCGCCCCGAGGCAGGCAGACCGGACACCCCCAAAAAGCAGAAAGCCCGGCGGAGACCGCCGGGCTTTCCAGAAAGTGCCGAACCGAAGTCCGGACAGCTCGTGATCAGAAGTTGCGCTGCAGACGGACGAGGCCGATCAGCGAGTTCGAAGCCTTCAGGCCCGAGGTGCCGTCGTTCGACGGGGCAACGTTCACGTACTCGAGCGCCGCACCGATGTTCATGTTCTCGACCGGGGTGTAGTTCACGGTCAGGGTGCCGTTGAAGTTGTTCACAACGGTGCCCGAGGCATTCGGCAGGTCGACGTTCGCGCCGAGGTACGAACCTTCGAGGGCCGCCGAGATCTGCGGGGTGAAGTAGTGGTTCAGACCAGCCGACACCGACCAGGAGGTCACCAGCTCGAGGCTGCCCGAGAGCGGGTTCACGTAGGCGTCCGGCAGACCTTCGGAGTAGGTGTCGAAGCTGTTGCCGTAGGTCACGTAAGCCTGGGGCGAAACGTACTTGGTGGCGCCCTGAGCGAACGCGCCCTGCAGAGCGAACTGATCACCCTGGCCGAGGAACGGCAGGTTGATGATCGTGCCGAGCTGCACAGCGTAGCCGTAGGTGTCCGAGGTGTTGCCGTTGGCAAGACCGTTCGACACGGCGTTCTGCCAGGCGCTGTTCACAGCGACGGCATGACCGGCGGCCGACAGCTGAGCGGAGCCCCAGCCCTGAGCGATCTGGAACGCGCCGACGATATCCGGGTAGCGGTTGCCGCCGTAGATATCTTTGCCGGTGATCGGATCGGTCACCGAGGTGTTGCGCGAAGACGAGTCTTCGAGCGAGCCGGTCAGCGAGAAGCCGTTGCCGAAGGTGTAGGTGTAAGCCAGCAGGTTGGTGCTGGTGTCCGAATGCGCCGGTTCGTAGATCGAGTTGTAACCGAAGCCGGTGAAGAAGTCGTAGAACGACTGGGCCTGACCGGCGGTCAGACCACCGAACTGGATGTAGCCCTTGTCGAGAGCGGCGCCGGTGTTCTCACCATTCGGGGTGCCGGTGTCGTTCTGCAGGTAGATTTCGATGTACGAACGCAGCAGACCGAACTCGGTGTTGGTGCGAACGTCGAAGCGGGCGTCACCGCGAGCGCGGAAGCGGTAGCCGTTCGAGTCCTTGTCACCGTAGTTCAGCTGGTTGCCCCAGTGCGAACCCGACGACTGGGTGATGCCAGCGTCATACTCGGCACGGACATAGCCGGAAATCTTCAGGCAGGTCTCGGTGCCGGGAACGTAGAAGAAGCCAGCGCCGAACGCATCGCAGACGCGGACGTAATCAACCGGCTCCGGAGCAGCCGCAGCGGGGAGGTCAGCAGCCTGCGCACCGGTAACGGCGAATGCGCCGGCAACGCCAAGGACGACGCCTTTGATCTTCATGTGACGATCTCCATCAATTTCGTTTTGGCATTCCGTCGCCACCCGGGCCGGCGAAGCCGATGGATGGTTACGCTGTTGCCGCATGAGCGCGCGTTAGGATCGAGCAGGACAATCTGGATCAGAACCCGTGTTGCCGCAGCAGCGAACGCTTCCGCTGAAGATGACCATACCCGCCGATCCTGCGCGTTCAATCGCAAAGAGCCCGCGGCGCGGCGCCGGAGACCTGATCGGAAGCGGGTGTTGCGACATGGCAACAAAATGGCCGGGTACGGGCCGAACTCAGGCGTCTGTGGCGGCATTCCGCACGCAAGATGCCGCGACAATGCACGAAAATCCGTGGTTAACAGACGGTTAACGCTCGCAGAATCGCCGGCCGGCCGAATCGCCGGCGCTGTCGCCGTCAACACCCCGCCCACCCATCGCCGACCGCTGTTGCACGCACCGTCAACGCAATGGGCGCGCCGCCCGCAGGACGACGCGCCCATTGAAAGGTCTTACCGGACGGTCCGGCCGGAATCAGGCTTCGGCGACGGCCGCGACGATGGCCTCCAGCGCCTCCGCCGCTTTCGTGGCATCCGGCCCGCCGGCCTGCGCCATGTCGCGCCGGCCGCCGCCGCCTTTGCCTCCGAGGGCTGCCGATCCGACGCGCACGAACTGCACGGCGTCGAACCGGTCCGTCAGATCGTCCGTCACTGCCACCACCACGGCCGCCTTATCGTCGTCGGAAACGCCGACGATCGCCACGATACCGGAGCCGACCGCCGTCTTGCTTTCGTCGGCGAGGCTCTTCAGGTCCTTCGGCGCGATCCCGGTCACCACCTTCGCCAGCACCTTCACGCCCGCGACCTCGCGCACCGGCTGGCTGCCGCCCTCGCCGCCGCCCAGCGCCAGCTTGCGGCGGGCATCCGCCAGTTCGCGCTCAAGCCGGCGACGATCTTCGACAAGCGCGCTCGCGCGCTCAACCACCTCGGCGACCGGGGCCTTCAGAACGCCGGCGAGCGCCTTGAGGCGCCGGTCCTGCAGCGCCAGATGCTGGCGGGCCGCATCAGCGGTCAGCGCCTCGACGCGCCGCACGCCGGCCGCCACCGCCCCCTCCGACACCAGCGCCACCAGACCGATGTCGCCGGTGCGCTGCACATGGGTGCCGCCGCAGAGTTCCACAGAGAACGGCTTGCCGGTGCCGCCGGGCGCCGCGCCCATCGTCACCACGCGCACTTCGTCGCCGTATTTCTCGCCGAACAGGGCCATCGCACCGGATTCGATCGCCTCATCCACGGCCATCAGCCGCGTCGAAACCGCGCCGTTCTGCAGAACGACGGCATTGGTGATCGATTCGATCTCGTCGAGGTCATGTTCGGAAATCGGGGCGGGGTGGGAAAAGTCGAACCGCAGCCGGTCCGGCGCCACCAGCGAGCCCTTCTGCGCAACATGATGGCCGAGCACAGAGCGCAGCGCCGCATGCAGGAGGTGGGTGGCAGAGTGATTGGCGCGAATCGCGCCCCGGCGCGCGGTATCGACAACCAGCTCCAGCGCCAGCCCGACCGACAGCTGCCCTTCCTCAACGGTGACGGAGTGGACGAACACGCCCCCGGCCCGCTTGTGGGTATCCGTAACCCGGGCGACGACGCCGGGCGCGCGGATGAGGCCGGTATCGCCGACCTGACCGCCGGATTCGCCGTAGAACGGCGTCTGATTCAGAACCACGGCGCCGCTCTGCCCGGCTTCGATCGCGCCGACTTCCTGACCGTCGACCACGAGCGCAGCCACCACGCCTTCGGCCTGCTCGGTCTCGTAGCCGAGGAACTCCGTCGCCCCGAGCCGTTCCTTCAGAACGAACCACACCGCTTCGGTCGCCGCCTCGCCCGACCCGGTCCACGCCGCACGCGCCTCGGCGCGCTGGCGCTCCATCGCGGCCGAGAACCCGGCCACGTCCACGCCGATGCCGCGGGCCTTCAGCGCATCCTGCGTCAGGTCGAGCGGGAAGCCGTAGGTGTCGTAAAGGCGGAAAGCGGTCTCGCCGTCGAGCGATGCTCCGGGCACGAGCGCGCCGGTCGCCTCGTCAAGCAGCGACAGGCCGCGGTCGAGCGTGCGGCGGAAGCGGGTCTCCTCAAGACGCAGCGTTTCCGTGATCAGCGCCTCGGCCCGCCCGAGTTCCGGGTATGCCAGCCCCATCTCGCGCACCAGCGCCGGCACGAGGCGGTACATCAGCGGATCGCGCGCGCCGAGCAGGCGCGCATGCCGCATGCCGCGGCGCATGATCCGGCGCAGAACATAGCCGCGCCCCTCGTTCGACGGCAGCACGCCATCGGCGATCAGGAAGCTCGACGCCCGCAGATGATCGGCGATGATGCGGTGGCTGGCGGTGTTCGCGCCCTCGGCCCGCACGCCGGTCAGGTCTTCAGCGGCACGGATCAGGGCGCGGAAGAGATCGATGTCATAGTTGTTGTGCACGCCCTGAAGAACGGCGGCGACGCGCTCCAGCCCCATGCCGGTATCGATCGACGGCCGCGGCAGGGCAACGCGCTCGCCGCCCGGCAGCTGCTCGTACTGCATGAACACGAGATTCCAGATCTCGATGAAGCGGTCGCCGTCCTCGTCCGGCGAGCCCGGAGGGCCACCGGCCACGCCCGGGCCGTGATCGTAGAAAATCTCCGAGCAGGGGCCGCAGGGGCCGGTGTCGCCCATCGCCCAGAAATTGTCGCTCGTCGCGATGCGGATAATGCGCTCGTCCGGCAGGCCGGCGATGCGGCGCCACAGCGACGCCGCCTCTTCGTCCTCGTGATAGACGGTCACCAGCAGACGGTCTTTCGCCAGTCCGAACTCGCCCGTCACCAGCTTCCAGGCCAGTTCGATGGCCCGTTCCTTGAAATAATCGCCGAACGAAAAGTTGCCCAGCATTTCAAAGAAGGTGTGATGACGCGCGGTGTAGCCGACGTTATCGAGGTCGTTGTGCTTGCCGCCGGCGCGCACGCACTTCTGCGCCGTCACCGCCCGCGGGATGGTACGGGTTTCAAGACCGGTAAACACGTTCTTGAACTGCACCATGCCGGCATTGGTGAACATCAGCGTCGGGTCGTTGCGCGGCACCAGCGGGCTCGAATGCACCGCCTCGTGGCCTTGACCGGCGAAATAATCGATGAAAGCCGATCGGATATCGTTGACGCCGCTCATATCGGGGACCCGCGCTCCAAGCTCCGCACGCGCGGCAATGCCTGCCCGCGCTGTCAATTCCCGGCAGCCCGGCAGGCGAAAGCGGCGGTCACTCCCGCCCTCCGCCTGCAAACCGCCTTCACGGCAGCGCAAGGCCAGCCCGCAAGGGCCCCGTCACACCGCCAGATCCGCGCGGTTTTAACGTTCTGCCGCGCGCCTGTCACCCCACCCCCGCCGCCGCGGCGGGGCAACAGGGTCACCCGTGCGGGGCCTCACTCTTCCGGCGGGCCGTCGTCTTCCGCCTCCGGCTCGGCCGCGCCGACGATGCGATCGGCGATCAGGCCGGCGTTCTGCCGGATGGCCACTTCGATGGCGTTGGCGATGGCCGGATTCTCGCGCAGATACTGCTTGCAGTTTTCGCGGCCCTGCCCGAGCCGCTGGCTGTCATACGAGAACCATGCCCCCGACTTCTCGACAATACCGGCCTTGACGCCAAGATCGAGCAGCTCGCCATATTTGGAAATGCCCGCCCCATACATGATGTCGAATTCGACTTCGCGGAACGGAGGCGCCAGCTTGTTCTTGACAACCTTGACCTTGGTCTGGTTCCCAACGACCTCATCGCGCTCTTTTACCTGCCCGATGCGGCGGATATCGAGGCGAACGGAGGCATAAAATTTCAGCGCGTTACCGCCGGTCGTCGTCTCCGGGCTGCCGAACATGACGCCGATCTTCATGCGGATCTGATTGATGAAGATCACCATCGTATTCGAGCGCGAAATCGAGCCCGTCAGCTTGCGCAGAGCCTGACTCATGAGGCGGGCCTGCAGGCCGGGCAGCTGGTCGCCCATTTCGCCTTCCAGTTCGGCCTTCGGCGTGAGGGCGGCGACCGAATCAATCACCAGCACGTCGATGGCGCCGGAGCGGACCAGCGTGTCGGCAATCTCCAGCGCCTGTTCGCCGGCATCGGGCTGGGAAATCAGCAGATCGTCGATCTGCACCCCGAGCTTGCGGGCATAAAGCGGGTCCAGCGCGTGTTCGGCGTCGATGAACGCGCACACGCCGCCCTTCTTCTGGGCCTCTGCGACGACATGCAGAGCCATCGTGGTCTTGCCGGACGATTCCGGGCCGTAGATCTCCACGATGCGGCCGCGCGGCAGGCCGCCGATGCCAAGGGCGATGTCGAGGCCGAGGGAGCCGGTGGAGACGGTTTCCACCTCGACCGCCTTGCCCTGACCAAGACGCATGATCGAACCCTTGCCGAAGGATCGTTCGATCTGTGACAACGCGGCGTCGAGCGCCTTTCTCTTATCCACGGACGACCCCTCAATCAGGCGAAGATTCGCTTGGCTCATTGCGCGTTCCTTATTTCACGGCGGCAGCGCACGATCAAATTGCGTCTAATGTATCTGCTTTGTTCTGGTTCGCAATATGTTCCTGCTATGATCCTGTAAAATTCTGCCGCGCGGCGGGACCGATGGCGATGGAACGCCGGAGACGGGGCACTGTGCGGCACAGCGGCCGGCGGCGGGATGCAGGCTGGGCCGCCGGTCTGGCGACCGCCGGGCAGAGGGAGGGCCGGCAACTCAGGGCCGCACGGATATCAGCCCCGGTCCCCGCCCGCGCTGTCCCCGCCGGCCCGCACCCCGCCCGTCTCTGCGGCCCGGCGGGACGGCGCCGGCGCGAACCAGCGGTCGCCGAGGCGCAGCGCGACGCGAACCAGCAGGATGAGCACCGGCACTTCCACCAGCGGACCGATCACGGTGGCGAACGCCACCGGCGAGGCCAGCCCGAAGGCGGCGATGGCCACCGCTATGGCGAGTTCGAAATTGTTGCCCGCGGCGGTGAAAGCCACTGCGGTCGTGCGCGGATAGCCGGCCCCGATCAGATGGCCCATGAAAAAGCTGATGAGGAACTGGATAATGAAATAGAGCGTCAGCGGAACGGCGATGCGCAGCGCATCCAGCGGCAGCCGCACCACCTCGCCGCCCTTCAGGCTGAACATGGCCACGATGGTGAACAGCAGCGCGGCGAGCGTGACCGGGCCGATCTTCGGCAGGAAGCGGTTCGCGTACCACACCGCCCCCCGGCGCGCGATGAGGATGCGCCGGGTCAGGAACCCGGCGAGGAAGGGAAGGCCCAGATAGATCAGCACCGCTTCGGTGATGGTGACGAAGCTGACGTCGACGACGCGGCCCTCCAGCCCGAACAGCGGCGGCAGAACGGACAGGAACAGCCACGCATAGGTGGAGAAGAACAGGACCTGAAAGATCGCATTGAAGGCCACCAGCCCGGCCGCATACTGATTGTCGCCGCGGGCGAGCTGGTTCCACACCAGCACCATGGCGATGCAGCGCGCCAGCCCGATCAGAATGAGGCCGGTCATGTAGGCCGGCTCGTCGTGCAGGAAGATGACGGCCAGCACGAACATCAGGACCGGGCCCACGATCCAGTTCTGAATCAGCGACAGCGCCAGAACGCGCCGGTCGGCGAAAACGCGATGCAGTTCCTCATATTTCACTTTCGCCAGGGGCGGATACATCATCAGCACGAGGCCGATGGCGATGGGAATGTTGGTGGTGCCGACCGACAGCCGCTGCAGCGCCGCCGGCAGGCCGGTGAACACGGTGCTGAGCGTGACGCCCAGCGCCATCGCCGCGAATATCCACAGCGTGAGATAGCGGTCGAGGAAAGAAAGCCGGCCCGCCGGCTGCGGTGCATCTGTCATCGGTGCGGTTCCGGGCTTCAGAGCAGGCGGTTGCCGGCAGCGTCCACGACCGGTTCGCCGTCTTCCTTGGTGAAGGCGCCCTGCTGGGGCGGCAGAAGATCGAGCACCTGTTCGGACGGGCGGCACAGCCGCACCCCGCGCGGGCTGACGACGACCGGCCGGTTGATCAGGATCGGGTGCGCCAGCATGGCATCCAGCAACGCGTCGTCGCTGAGGCCGGGGTCGTCGAGGCCCAGTTCGGCATAAGGCGTGCCCTTTTCCCGCAGCAGCGCACGCACGCCCGTGCCCATGCGCCCGGTCAGTTGCCGCAGCATGGCCCGCGACGGCGGCGTCTTCAGATATTCGACGATATGCGGCTCAAGGCCGGCATTGCGGATCATGGCCAGCACGTTGCGCGACGTGCCGCAATCCGGATTGTGATAGAGCACGATATCCATCTGTGTCCCCCAAAGCCTGCGCCGTTCTGCCCGGGCCGTTCCGCCTGCCCCGCTCCATTTGCCGCGCCGGCGCGGGCGCCGCCCCGCGGGGCCCATCACGGTTTCGTCGTCTCCCCGCCCGGGCAGCAGGGCGACAGGGCCGCCACCAGCGGCGCGCAGAGTTCGGCATGGCCGGAGCAGCAGTCCTGCAGCAGATAAAGCACCACCGCGCGCAGCCCCGCGAGGCTGGCGCGGTAGCGGATCACCCGGCCCTCACGTTCGCGGATGACCAGCCCGGCGCGCGCCAGAATGGCCAGATGCGTCGACATGGTGTTGCCCGGCACCGCCAGCCGGCGGGCGAGATCGCCGGAGGCGATCCCCTCCGGCTCATGGGCGACCAGCAGCCGGAAGGTCTCCATCCGGGTCGGCTGGGCAAGGGCGGCAAGGGCGGCGATGGCCTCATCTGCGTTCATATTTCTATGATTCCAGAATCATTGAATTATGTCAATCGCAGCGGCCGCAGCCGCGCCGCTGCCGGGCGCGCAAGATGCCCGGCCCGGCCCGTGCCCGGCAGCCGGCGCTGATCGCGCCGGCGAAGGCCGGGCGGGTCGGGGCGGCCCGGCCGACAGCCTGTCAGGCCGGTTCGGCGGCAGCGGCGCGCCGGCGCGCCTCGGCGGCGATCTCCGCCGCCCGCGCCGC
>NZ_DAISHT010000081.1:0-14046 GCF_036822375.1 Pseudoxanthobacter sp.
GACTGCACCACGGCTTCCAGCACCGGCAGCAGCGGCTGCAGCGAGGAGAGCTTCTTCTCGTGGATGAGGATGAAGGGGTCTTCCAGTTCCGCGACCATCTTCTCGGCGTTGGTCACGAAATAGGGCGACAGGTAGCCGCGGTCGAACTGCATGCCCTCGACGACGTCGAGTTCGGTTTCGAGCGACTTGGCTTCCTCGACGGTGATGACACCCTCGTTGCCGACCTTCTGCATGGCCTTGGCGATCATCTCGCCAATCTCACGCTCGCCGTTGGCCGAAATGGTGCCGACCTGCGCAACCTCTTCCGAGGTCTTGATCTTGGTCGAGCGGGCCTTGAGATCGGCCATGGCGGCAGCCACGGCCAGATCGATGCCGCGCTTCAGGTCCATCGGGTTCATGCCGGCGGCAACCGCCTTGGCACCCTCGCGGACGATCGACTGCGCCAGCACGGTGGCGGTGGTGGTGCCGTCGCCGGCCAGATCGTTGGTCTTGGAGGCGACTTCGCGAACGAGCTGGGCGCCGAGGTTCTCGAACTTGTCCTCAAGCTCGATTTCCTTGGCGACCGACACGCCGTCCTTGGTGATGCGCGGGGCGCCGAACGACTTTTCGATGACGACGTTGCGGCCCTTCGGACCCAGCGTCACCTTCACGGCGTTGGCGAGAATGTCCACGCCGCGCAGCATCTTGTCGCGGGCGTCGGAGGAGAACTTCACTTCCTTGGCGGCCATGGAATGCTTCCTTGGAGAGAGGGGAAAAGGCGACGGTCAGCGGCGGCTTGTCAGCCGATCACGCCGAGGATGTCGCTCTCCTTCATGATCAGGAGGTCCTGACCGTCGATCTTCACTTCCGTGCCGGACCACTTGCCGAACAGCACGCGGTCGCCGGCCTTCACGTCAAGCGCGTTCAGCTTGCCATCGGCATCGCGGGTGCCGGGACCGACCGCAACGACCTCGCCCTCCTGGGGCTTTTCCTTGGCGGTATCGGGGATGATGATGCCGCCCTTGGTCTTCTCTTCGGACTCAACGCGGCGAACGACCACGCGATCATGCAGCGGACGGAAAGCCATGGGGTCTTTTCCTTGTGGTTTCAAACGGGTGAAGCCTGCGGCGCCGACGCCTGCCGCCAGCCCGCCACCCGGGCGCCGGCACGGGCCGGCAGCGGGGCAGGGTCCGGCAGGGGCGCCGCCAGAAGCTGCGCTGGCACTCATCTTTCGAGAGTGCCAGCAGCGTTTGCTAGGTAGGTGGCAGGCGGAACGAAGTCAACAGCGCGGCGCCGATTCATTTTCGCCGGTGGCGGGCAAGGCCTGAAAGGCGCCCCGCGGGAGGACACACTGTTCACGCCCCGGCCCATAGGCGGCCCGCGCCGGGGCGATTAAGTGTTGGTGCAGGCGACAATGTCGCGGCCCCCCGGGGCCCGCCGGCGGGCGGGCGGAAAAGACGCGGGCGGCTTCGCGCAGGCATGGTCGCCGATGTATGTGTTCGTCTTTCCGGCGCGGCATACACGATCGGGCGGGGCTGTCGCGGCACAGGGTGCCGGATGGCTGCCGGGTCTATCGGCCGCGCCTTCACGCATCATGACAAGCCGGGCCGCGGGCCCGCAACGGGAGAGCTGACGATGACCAAGGTTCTCGTTCTTTATTATTCGTCCTGGGGCCATGTCGAAGCGCTGGCCAAAGCCGCCGCCGAGGGCGCGCGCGAGGCCGGTGCCGAAGTCACCATCAAGCGCGTGCCGGAACTGGTGCCGGAAGAAGTGGCCAAGCAGTTCTACTACAAGCTCGATCAGGAAGCCGAAATCGCCAGCCCGCACGAGCTGGCCGATTACGATGCCATCATCTTCGGCACGCCGACCCGCTTCGGCAACATGGCCGCGCAGATGAAGCAGTTCCTCGACCAGACCGGCGGTCTGTGGGCGCAGGGCAAGCTCATCGGCAAGGTCGGCTCGGTGTTCACCTCCACCGCCAGCCAGCACGGCGGCCAGGAAACCACCATCACCTCGTTCCACACCGTTCTGCTGCACCACGGCATGGTCGTCGTCGGCCTGCCCTATTCCTATCCGGGCCAGTCCGGCGTGGACGTGGTGAAGGGCGGCACGCCTTACGGCGCCAGCACCCTGTCGGACGCCGACGGCTCGCGCCAGCCGAGCGAAGTCGAACTCGGCGGGGCCCGCTATCAGGGCAAGCACGTGGCTGAGATCGCCGCCAAGCTGAGCGCCTGACAATCCGGGAAAAGCCACGCTTCGTGGCGGCTTGCGCGCGCGCATCAACGCTTTGGTGGTGATTTGCGTGGAAGAGTGCGGTCATGGTCGGCGAGGCCGGGGGGCTGCAGGCGGGGAAACCCGCTTGCGGCCCCTTCCTTTTTGGCGCGCCTCTTTTGAGATGTCTCTTTGCCGGCCGCCGGCCCCGGCGGGTCAGGCGGCCCGCTTCGGCTGGCGCAGCGCATAGAGGCAGGCGCCGACGATGATGGCCGCGCCGGCAAGGGTGGTGGGGGCCGGCACCTCGCGGAAGACCAGATAGCCGAACAGGCTGGCCCACAGGAAGGCGGTGTATTCCAGCACCGCCAGCCGCGCGGCCTGCGCGCGCGCCAGCGCCCAGATCATCGCCACCTGCCCGATGGTGCCGAGCAGGGCCACCGCCACGAACAGCATCATCAGCCGCCCGTCGACCGGCTGCCACACCATGGCGCCGGGCACCGTCAGCAGCAGCGTGGCACCGAGGTTCTGCGCCAGCACGATCAGCGGCAGCGAATCGCGGCCGGACTGGCGCCGCACCAGCACGTTCGACAGCGCATAGGCGAGGGCGGCCGCCAGCGCGGCGAGCGCGCCCCACAGCGCCCTGTCGCCGTGGCGGCCGCCGATCTGTCCCCACAGGATGACGAGAATGCCGGCAAAGCCGATGCCCAGCCCGACGAGGATGCGCCGGTGCAGCGGCTCCTTCAGGATGACGCGGCCGAGAATGGCGATGAAGAACGGGGCGAGAAACTGGATCGCCATCGCCTCGGCCAGCGGCAGCACCGAGACGGAGTAGAAGAACGACAGCGCCAGCACCACCACCAGCACCGCGCGCAGGGCATTGGCCCGCAGCGAGGCAAGGCTCGGGCGCTGGGGGCGGCGGATGAACAGCGCCAGACAGAACGGCAGCGACACCGCATAGCGCAGCAGCACCGTCTGCTCCAGCGGCAGGGCGTGGCCGAGAAACTTCATCGTCGTGTCGAGGCCGACGAACGCGCAGATGGCAAAGGCCGCCACCAGAACCGGGGTGTTGCCGACATCGGTGCGGATGCCGGAGCGGGCGGCGGAGGTGGTCATTGCACGCCACCGCCGAGCGGGCGCCGGTAGGCGAACTCCCACGAATCCGAGGCATCGGCGAGGAAGCGGACCAGCGGTGCACGCACGAAGCCGTTCTTCTCATAGAAGCGATGGCCGGCGGCGAAACGCGTATCGGTCCAAAGCCTCAGTTCCGTGCCGCCCGCCGCGCGGGCAAAGGCCGTTGCCTCCGCCAGCAGCCGGCCGGCAAGGCCACGGCCGCGCAGCTCGGCCGCAAGATAGACCTTGTGCAGGGTGAAGATGCCGGGCTCCGGGCTTTGCAGAATGCCGAAGCTGCCGGCAACGCCGCTGCGGGCCGGATCCTCGATCACCCACAGCCGGCCGCCGCCGGCAGCGAAGGCCGTGGCCGGGGCGGCGAGTTCGGGAAATTCGGCCGGCTCGAACACGCAGCCCGGATAGTCGGCGAAAACGCCGGCAATCAGTGCGCCGATGGCGCCGCCGTCGTCATCGCGCGCGGGGCGCAGCCGCAGCTCCGCGCCGGGCGGCGGCGGGGTGGCGGCAGTCGGTTCGGGGGCAGGCATGGCAGGCGGCCTCGGCAGGTGACTTCATCTCGTCCGGCTTCGGCCACTCTGAAAAGGCGGGCACGGGGCCCGGCGCCGCGCGGGCCGGAGGCGGCCCGCGGGCGTGTCAGCGCGGAAACGAAGGGTGCTTACCCTTCGGTATCATTGGCCCACATGCGGTGGCAACCGGTACGGCGCCGCACCCGGCCTGCCGCCGTGCCGCCGGCCGGCATTCAGGTCAGCGACGGCTCGCTTTCGGCATCGAAATCGAGGCCGAGATCGAGGATGGGCGCGCTGTGGGTAATCCAGCCGACCGAGATGAGATCGACGCCGGCAGCGGCGATCGGGCCCACCGTGTCGCGGTTGACGCGGCCGGACGCCTCGGTCACCGCCCGGCCGCCGACGCGGGCGACCGCCTCGCGCAGCGTGGCGGGGCCCATGTTGTCGAGCAGCACCACGTCGGCACCGGCGGCCAGCGCTTCGTCGAGCTGATCGAGCGTGTCGACCTCGATCTCGATTTTGACGAGGTGGCCGACATTGGCGCGCGCGCGCATCAGCGCCGCCGTCACACCGCCGGCAACGGCAATGTGGTTGTCCTTGATGAGCACCGCGTCGTCGAGGCCGAAGCGATGATTCGCGCCGCCGCCGGCCCGCACCGCATGCTTCTCCAGCGCGCGCAGGCCGGGCGTGGTCTTGCGGGTGCACACGATGCGCGCGTGGCCGTTGGCGGCGGCGATGGCCACCAGACCCGCCGTGGCGGTGGCGATGCCGGACAGCCGGCACAGCAGGTTCAGCGCCACGCGCTCGGCCGCCAGCACGGCGCGGGCCGGGCCGGCGACGCGCATGACGACATCGCCCGGCTCCACCGGGGTGCCGTCGCCGCGCTCGATCGTGACGCGAATGGCCGGATCGATCAGGCGGAAAGCCATGGCGGCGGCCGCCGTGCCGGCCACGACGCCGGGCTGCCGGGTGGCAATCACCGCCGAAATCGGCGTGCCGGCCGGGATGACGGCATTGGAGGTGATGTCGCCGGTGCGGCCGAGATCCTCCAGCAGTGCACCGCGCACGATCGGCTCCACCACCAGATCGGGCAGCGGCGGCAGGTCGGCGCCGGGCACCACGGGCGGGCGGGCGGGGGGGGTGTCGGTCACGCGACTCTCCGCTGTTCATCGGCCGGCCGGTCGGCGACCGCGGCGGCTCTGGTGTGCGCTTCCGCCAGAACGGCGGCAAGGGTGGTCTCGCTGTGGCGGCCGGCCGGCAGCGTGGCCGGATAATCGGCCCGCGCGTGGCCGCCGCGGCTTTCATGCCGCTTCAGAGCCGTGGCCGCAATGGCGATGGCAACCGCCATGGCATCCGGCACGACCGGTCCGGCGGCGGCCAGACGGCCAAGGCGGGCGAGGACCCGGCTGAGGCCATCGGCCTGGCGCACGACGCCGGCGTCGGCATCCATCAGCGTGCGCAGCGCCGCCAGATCGGCGGCGGGCAGTTCCGGGGCCTCAGCCGCAGCCGGGCAGGGCGGCCGGACGGCAGCGGTGTTCTCGCCGCCGATCGCCGCGGCGATGCGGCGGGCGAACACGACCGCCTCAAGCAGGGAGTTGCTCGCCAGCCGGTTGGCCCCGTGGAGGCCGGTGGAGGCGACCTCGCCGCAGGCATAAAGACCGGCGAGGCTGGTGCGCCCTTCGGTATCCACCTTCAGGCCGCCCATGTGGTAATGGGCGGCCGGACGCACCGGAATGGCCTGCTGCACGGGATCGATGCCGACGCCGGCGCACAGCGCGGCAACCGCCGGAAAGCGAGCGGCAAACCGGGCCCCCAGCGCCGGGCGGGCATCGAGGAACACCGGCTCGCCGCGGCTGATCTCGGCAAAGATGGCGCGTGCCACCACATCGCGCGGGGCGAGTTCGCGGCCGGGCACGCCGGCCATGAAGCGCTCGCCGCGGCCGTTGACGAGGATGGCGCCTTCGCCGCGCAGCGCCTCGGTGGCGAGGGGCATGGGATCGGCGCCGCAGACGATGGCCGTGGGGTGGAACTGCACGAACTCCATGTCGCGCAGCACCGCGCCGGCCCGGCCGGCCAGCGCCAGCCCGCGCCCGACGGCACCGGTCGGATTGGTGGTGCCGCCATAGAGCCCGCCGAGGCCGCCGGTGGCCAGCACCACGGCGCGGGCGGCCAGCGGCTCGGCCGCCCCGTCGCCGCACCGCGCCACGACGCCCTGCACCCGCCCGGCCTCGTCGGTAAGAAGGCCCGTAACGCGGGCGCCCTCGTGCAGCGTGATGTGCGGGGCGCGGCGGGCCTGCGCGATCAGCGTTTCCAGCACCTTCAGCCCGGTGGCATCGCCGCCGGCGTGGGTGATGCGCCGGGCGCTGTGGGCGGCCTCCAGCCCCAGCGCCAGCGCGCCGCCGGCATCGCGGTCGAACGGCACGCCAAGCCCGGCCAGCCAGCCGATGGCCTGCGGCGCCGCGTCCGTGACGAGGGCGGCGACAGCCGGCTCGCTCAGCCCGGCACCGGCCTTCAGCGTATCTTCGGCATGGGCGGCCGGGCTGTCGCCGGCGCCGATGGCCGCGGCGATGCCGCCCTGTGCCCATGCCGTGGCGGCGCCGGTGCCGAGCGGGCTTGCCACCAGCACGGTGACGGGAAGGGGGGCGAGCGCCAGTGCGGTGGAAAGACCCGCCACGCCGCCGCCCACCACAACAATGCGGTCCGGTCCGCTGTCGATCATCATCTGTCGCCTTCGCCGGCCGGTCCCGCCGGCCCCTCACGAATGATCTGTGCCGCGCCGGCGTGCCGGGGGCACGGGGAACGCGGTTTCAGGCAGTCGGCACGGCGCCGGGGCGGGGCGCCGTGTGCAGGCGGGTCGTGCGGGTGGCGCCAGCGCCGCTCGCGGGCCGTTGCCCGTCGGTTGGCAGCAGGGCTGCCCGGGCCGCTGCGCCTCAGCGCACGGCCAGCATCCGTTCCACCGCGGCGCGGGCGCGCTGCGCCGTTGCCGGGTCCAGTTCGACCGGATGTTCCATGCGCTCCAGCGCGCGGCGGATGTTGGCAAGGGTGATGCGGCGCATGTGCGGGCAGAGATTGCAGGGGCGCACGAAATCCACGTCCGGGTTCTCGACCGCGATGTTGTTGGCCATCGAGCATTCGGTGATCAGCACCACCTTGGGCGGCTGCTTCTGGCTGACATAGTCGGACATCATCGCCGTGGAGCCGGCGAAGTCGGCCGCCTCCACCACCTCCGGCGGGCACTCCGGGTGGGCCAGCACCACCACGCCGGGGTGGCTTGCGCGCAGCTCGGCAATGTCGTCGGCCGTGAACAGCTCGTGGACCTCGCAGTGGCCCTTCCAGATGATGAACTCGATGTGCGGCAGCTCGGCCGCGATGTTGAGGGCCAGATACTCGTCCGGCAGCATGATGACGCGGTCGACGCCGAGCGATTCGATCACCTTGCGGGCGTTGCCGGAGGTGCAGCAGATATCCGATTCGGCCTTCACGTCCGCCGACGTGTTCACGTAGGTCACCACCGGCACGCCCGGATAGCGCTGCTTCAGCAGGCGGATATCGGCGGCGGTGATGGAGGAGGCGAGCGAGCAGCCGGCCTCGGTATCGGGAATGAGCACCGTCTTGTCGGGGTTCAGCAGCTTGGCGGTCTCGGCCATGAAATGCACGCCGGCGAGCACGATCACGTCGGCGTCGGTGTTCACCGCCTCGCGCGCCAGCGCCAGACTGTCGCCGACGATGTCGGAGACGGTGTGGAAGATCTCCGGCGGCTGGTAGTTGTGGGCGAGAATGACGGCGTTGCGCTCGCGCTTCAGCCGCCGGATTGCGGCGATGTCGTCGGCCAGCGCCGGCCACTCGAACGCCGGCACATGACGGCTCACCTTTGCATAGAGCTCCGGCATCGGCAGAGCGCCCCCGGCGGCGGCCGGCTCCAGCGCGGTTGCAGCGGTCACGGCAACGTTCATTGCGGTCTCTCGCGTCCGGTTATGCTCAAACTGAGCATATAGGGGGTCTAAAAAACGGCCCCGACGTGAGTCGGAACCCCGATCATCATGCCTGCTGCCCGATGCGCCTGCCGGCATCGCAGCCACCGGGCGCAAGGCCGCCGGCGGGCGGGATGCAAGGCACACGGCCCGGCCCGCGCCGGTCAGCCGCCTGCATCCGACGGTGTTATGCTAAGTATGAGCATAAGCCGGCGTCAAGAGCTTTGGCTGTGTTTTCGTCGTTTTGCTCTCCGGCCCCGGCGGCGCGGGGCGCCGGTCCGGCGCTGTCTCCCGTGTCGTCCGGCAAGGCGAAATGGCAGCGTTGCCAAGGGGATCGCAGGGGCGCCGGGCCATGGCCTGCGACCGGACGGGGGCCTGAAAAAAAGCGGGGCGCGGCCATGGCCGCGCCCCTGTCGTTCCGGAAATGTCACCCGGCCAAGGCCACCGGGGAAAGGCCGCCGGGGAAAGGCCGCTGCGGGCCGGGCGGGTTCAGCCGTTATCGGCGGAAGCCTGCGCGGCCGCGCCGGCCGCGGCGGTCTGCTCCGCCTCGCTCAGCGGCGTGGCACTCTCGATGCGCACCGTCACCACGCTGTTGGTCAGTTGCAGCCCGGCCTCGTCGAAGGCCCTGGTGAGGGCGGAGAACACCTGCCGCCGCACGATGAACAGGTCGGCCGGCCGCGTCATGAACTTGACGCGGATGGTGAGCCCGTTGGCATCGATGGCCGACACGCCCTGCGACTTGACCGGTGCCAGGAATTTCGGCCCCAGATCCGGGTCGGCCGCCAGCCGCTCGCCCACCTTCTTGATGACCTTGCGCACCTTTTCCGGGTCGGTGCCGTGGGGGAACTTGAACGGCAGCTTGGCCACCTGCCAGTCGCGCGACAGGTTGTTGATCTGCTTGATGCCGCCGAACGGAATGGTGGCGAGATCGCCGTTGGTGCGGCGCAGCTGGAACGAGCGGATGGAAATGCGCTCCACCGTGCCCTGCGCGCCGCCGACATCGACATATTCGCCGACGCGGAAGGCATCGTCGACGAGGAAGAACGCCCCCGACATGACATCGTGAACCAGCGTCTGCGAGCCGAAGCCCAGCGCCAGACCGATGATGCCGGCGCCGGCGAACAGCGGCGCCACCTGCACGCCGAGTTCCGACAGGATCATCATGGCGACGATCACGATGACGCTGGCCAGCAGGAACACGCGCGCCAGCGGCAGCAGGGTGGCAATGCGCGACTGGCCGACCGGCAGCGGCTGGTCGTTGTCCGGATCGCCGGTGACGATGCCGGGAATGGCCCCTTCCATTGCCAGCTTGCGCTCGATGGCGATCTCGATCCAGCGATAGGCCAGATAGCCGAAGATGGCGATGAGGCCGACCTTGATGGCCACGATGCCGGCGCCGCTGCCGGCGAACGACAGCCCCCACGTTTCCAGCATCACGCCGATGCCGACGAGGGTGATGATGAGCGCCGACCCGGTGTAGGCGAGGTCGCGGAAATCGCGCAGCCGCCCGCCGCTTGCGGTCCGCAGCGTCGGCGAGGCGGGGATCATCTGGGCCAGCACCAGCCGGCAGGCGCCCTGCAGCGCAAGGCCGGCGAAGACCAGCAGCACCGGCACGACCACGAGTTCGGAGCCGCCGCCGTCGCCGATCAGCACGCGCACGCCGCGGATGACCCAGGTGATGAGGAAATAGACGATGGCGATGAGCCACCAGTTGCGTGCCAGCCAGCCGCCCCAGCCGCGCGTCCAGCCGATGGCGCGGGTCACGACGCGGCGGTCGGTGATGCACAGCACCACCAGCAGCAGCACCAGCAGCAGCGACAGCGCCAGACCGGCAAGCTGACGCGGCTCGGCCGGCAGCTGCAGCACCGCCAGCCAGAGATCGGCCACCAGAACGAGGCCGAACAGGCCGGCGAACAGCGTCAGGCTGCGCATCAGCCCGCGTGCCTCGCGATCTTCCAGCGATACGATGCGGCAGTCGGGACGGCCCGGCGCGATGACCGTGCGGAACACCTGCCGCGCGGCCCGCACGCCGCAGAACCAGACCAGCACCAGAAGCCCGGTGCGGTGCAGCAGGTCATGATCCTTGCCCAGATATTCCAGCACCCCGAGGCCGACCACGAACTGGATCAGCGTGCCCACCAGCCACAGCCCGCCGCGCCGCAGCAGAAAGGCGATGCGCTCGTTGGTGGAAAGAGCCTCTTCGCCGGGCGGAACCACCCGGGGGCGGCCGACGGTCAGACGCTCGAAGGGAATGGCGATGACAAGTCCGGCAACGATGGCGATGAGGCCGGCCAGCAGACCGCCGGAAACCCACGCATCGATCTCCTCCTTGGGCTCCTCGCGGTCGAGCGCCGCGCGCAGGTCGGCCGGGAAGGTTTCGATGGCGCCGAGCGCGCCGTGCAGCGAGCCGCGCAGCCGCGTCAGAACACTGAGCAGGTCCTGCCGGGCTTCGGTCATGTCGGTGGCGAGGGCGTGCTCAACCACCGCGCCCTCTGCCGGGGCGGCGCTGCGGGAAGACGTTTCTTCCGCATGGGCCAGCGTGACCGGCAGGAGAAGGAAAAGGCCCAGAACAAGGCCCAGAAGTGACCGGCCGCCGAAGCGCGCCCGTCCGTACGGCAGCATCGTCATCAAAACCCCCGATACGCGACAGCCCCTGCCGCGTCCGTGTTGGCCCCGGCGCAACGATAGGCACAAAGCCCGGATTGCGTCGATGGCAGCAAAAGCGCATCCGCTGAAAAAAAACGCGGCCGTGCGGGGCCGGCGAACGGCGTCCGTGCCGGCCGGAACCGGCCTCAGCCGCGCGACAGCGGCAGGCGCACGCCGGGGGTGAGGCGTTCCAGCACGACTTCGTGGCGGAAGCGCACCAGCCGCGCCGGCCGGCCGCCGGTGTTGGCCGTCGTCTCGCCGGTTTCCTCCACCAGCCCCTGCGCCTCCACCAGCCGGCGGAAATTCTGCTTGTGCAGCCGCACCCCGGACAGCGCCTCCACCGTGCCCTGCAGGTCCGACAGGGTGAAGGAGGGCGGCATCAGCTCGAAGATGACGGGGCGGTACTTGATCTTGCCGCGCAGGCGGCCGATGGCGATGGCCAGCATGCGGCGATGGTCGAGCGCCATCGGTGCGCCGGGGGCCAGCCGGTCGGGCCCCGGCGCGTCCTCGCCGCGGTCGAGCCAGGCCTCCGCCACGAGGCCGGCTTCGTAAAGCAGTTCATAGCGGTCGAGCACCCGTTCCTCGTTCCACGCGGTCTGGGTGCCGAAGCCGAAGGTGAGGCTGATGCGTTCGCCGCGGATGCGCCGGGCGGCCGGTGTCGCGGCCTGCTGCTGCCACTGGCGCAGGGCGGTCTCGATCTGGCCGAGCGCGGCCGGGCGGCCGGCGCGCCAGTCTTCATGCGGCAGGAAGGCATACCAGTCGCGCCACAGCGCATCCGCCGCGCCGGCCGGCTTCACCTCGCGCACCAGCGCCAGATAGGCGATGGCCAGCGCATAGACGGTTTCGCCGTCGTCTTCCGCCCGCTCGCGGTCGGAGAAGGTGTAGAGCTGCTCGACATAGCCGAGCGGCTGGTCGGTGAGCCGCCCCACCCAGGCGCGCACGCCCATCTCCAGCGTGCGGTGTTCGGTCTGAAACGGACCGGAAGGCAGCGATTCGGGCCCGCACGGCCGCCGCACCGCCAGCACGCGCGGTTCGTGGGCGGAGGCGGCCACCACCACCGCGCCGAGCGTAACGCTCGGCATGCGCGGCGTGCCCGGCGGCAGCGGCGCGGCAGGAGAGGGCGGCGGAGGCTCCGTCGTCATCGGGGGCGGGATCCGGACAGGCTTCGGCTGGGCGGAGGCGCCAGCATGCCCTTATTTACGGGGCAGAACCGATGAGGTCCATCCCGTCCTTATGCGGAGCCCGAAGCCGGGGTTCGGCAGGCAGGAGCTGCGCGCAGCGGCGCGGGGTGAGACGGGGCACCGCGAGACGGGACGCTGTGACACGGGACGCCGCCGGCCGCGGCACCTGCTGCGGCATCGCCAGCGCGCGCACGACAAAAAACAGGCCGGCCCAGAACAGGCCGGCCAGCAACAGACCGATCAGCAGACCTTTGACGAAGCGGTATGTCTCCATAGCGGACGAGACATAGCTGCAACCGTTACAGGTGTAATATCAACTTTTAGTCAGTATAAAAACAACCTTTGTGTGCAGGCTCACCGGTCCTGCCGGGCGGAGAACAGGCCGGTGTCGTCGTGGTCGGCGGCGTGCACTTCGTGCAGGTAGCGGCGCAGCACGGCGGCCTCGCCGGCAAAGCCGATCAGGCGGTTTTCGGCATCGACCACGGCGAACCAGCCCCCGGCACCGCCGGCGATGTCGATGTGCTCGTTCAGCGCTTCGTTCATGTGTACGAAGGCGGCGTGCGGGGCCTCGGCGATCATGGCGACCGGCAGGTCGGGGGTTTCGGCCGCAGCGGCCATCAGCCGGGTGCGGCGCACGAAGCCGAGGAACACGCCCATCGGGTTGACGGCGGCCAGCGGCACCACCGTCTCGCCCGCCGCCAGCGGCGGCAGGCCGGCTGCGGCGGCGCCGATGCGCGTGTCGCCGCCGATGCGCACGGGGTCGGTCAGCGGGGTGTCGGCGAAGGTCAGCGCACGGATGCGGCCGATATCGCGCGGGCCGGAGAGATCCTGCCCGCGGACGTGGAATTTCCAGGTGGAGAACGAGTAGCCGAACAGCCGCCGTGTGAGGTGGCTGGAGATGACCACGCCCAGCGCCACCGCCACGATGCCGATGTGGAGGCCGGTGGTCTCGATGGCCAGCAGCAGGATGGCCACCGGCGTGCCGATGATGGAGGCGCACACCGCCGTCATGCCGACGGCGATGGAAAGCTCCATGCTGGCCTGCGGGCCGACCAGCGGCACCACCAGCAGCAGGTGCAGCAGGGCGCCGAAGAAGCCGCCCATCAGCAGCGAGGCGGAGAACAGGCCGCCGCGAAAGCCGGACCCCACGCAGGCCAGCGAGGCCAGCACCTTGGCCACGAGCAGCGCGGCCAGCAGCAGGCCGGATGGCGGGGCCGCGATCAGCTCGCGCAGCACGGTGTGGCCGGGGCCCATGACCTGCCAGAAGACCGCCGCCAGCAGCCCCAGCACGAGGCCGCCGGCCGCCGGCCGCAGCGCTTTCGCCACTGCGCGGCGGGCGAGCCATGCCTCGAAGCCGGTAGCGCCGCGCATGACGGCGATGCCGAGCCCGGCCGCGCCCACGCCGACGAGCACCGCCATGGGATAGTGCCAGGCCTGCGGCGGGCCGATATCCGGCATCCGGAAGATCGGCTCCGCGCCGATCACGAAATGGCTGACGAGGCCGCTCATGGCGCCGGCCGTCAGGGTCGGCAGCAGGGCGCGCACGGCATAGCCGCCGATGACGAGTTCCAGCGCATAGAGCGTGCCGGTGAGGGGGGCATCGAAGATGGCGGCGATGCCGGCCGCCGTGCCGCAGGCCACGAGGCAGCGCAGCGCCCGCCGCGGCAGCCCGAGGCGCTGGCCGGTGACCGAGAGCAGGCCGGCGCCGAGCTGCGACATCGCGGCCTCGAAGCCGACCGAGCCGCCGATCGACACCGAAATCGCCGACAGCATCAGGAAGGTCAGCGTCTGCGTCGCCGACATGCGGCCGCCCTCGGTGGCGTTGGCCTCCAGCGGATCGATGATGGCGAGGCGGTTGTGGCGGCCGAGCCAGACCAGCACGAGGCCCAGAACGAGCGCGCCGGCCACCGGCACCGCCAGCCGGCGCCAGGGCGCAATGCCGGCGGCGGCGCGGCCGTCGATGGCGGTGCCGAACAGCAGCGTCTGCACACCGTCGACGGCATCGTGCACGCCGGCCACCAGAAAGGCGATGACCGCGCCGCCGATGGCCGCCAGCAGCAGCACGATCGCGACTTCGCGGTCCGTTTCCACGCTCGGCGGAAAGGCCGGCCGGCGCGGGACCGGCGACGAATCGGGCGGCGGTGACGGAAGCGGCATCGGTGCGGAAGCTCTCTGCAGGCGGAAGGCGGGATGGCCGGGAGGCAAGGCGCAAACGGCAACCGGCAAACGGCACGGGGCAGGGGATTAAGGGACGGCGGAGGAACCGGCAGCCGGTCCGACGCCGTTGCCGGACAGCGCCGTTGCCAGACAATGGCAAAACCGTGCCCGAAGTGCGACCGCTTCTTTTGGCGCCGCCGCGACCGGTGCACCGGCGGCGGCGGTGGCGCAGCCGGCCGCCATGCGGCTCCGCCCGGCCCGCCGGCCGCC